>JAGHBC010000002.1 GCA_021161185.1 Fidelibacterota bacterium | reverse complement strand
TATCGCAAATTATTCTGTCGCTAATTTACAAAGCAAGCGCATATTTGCCACGGGGAATATTGTTACCAAGGAAACGCCCCAACTTGGTAATAATAATTTAGTTTTATACGGGAAAAACGTTAGTTGCTTTTGCATATTTTATTATCCTTTTTCTGCTCGTTTTGTTGCAAATTAAGACATTTAAATCTGCGAATCGACTGCTATTATTCATTGTTTTTTCAATATCAGGTCAGGAGTTCTGATATTACATTATGTCCCTGCTTTTTACGAGTGGATCATTATTGATAAAATATTTTTTTATAAATACTTTTTCAGATACTTTCCCAACTCCACAAAATGCAGCGTAATTCCAACCCGGTGTGATTGCCCCAATTCGGTGTATGAACCGCCCATCGCCAGACCGTAATCGATAGCGCCCAACATGGTTTCCAGTCCGAAGCCCACATGCATGTTGCCCAGGTTATCCCGACCGGTGCGCAGCAGAATAAATTTTTTGACCTGCAGCTCCAGTCCCAACCGAAAGCCGCTGCTGATAAAGCCGAGGCTCAGATCGGACTGATTGGTTCTCCCTTCAAAAATCATATCCAGCCCGACAGACGGACGAAAGACGATCGGAATTGCCGATGGCGCAAAAGTATAGACGCCACCTAGTTGCACTGACGGTGGGATGAATTCGTTGTCACCGTCGGGATAGTATAAAAATGTGGTGGTAACATCACGCACAATCGCGCCAACTTGTAATGACGGTAGCAGTCGATAAAAGGCACTCAGGTTGAATCCTAATCCCCAGGCGGTGGTTGTACCGAGAGATTTGTACAAAGTTTTAATCGTTCCACCCAAATATAAGCGCGGGTTCATCTGCCGGGCGATGGCGACGAACAGCGCATTCTCACTGGCGCCGAACGTTCCGATTTTCCCGAAATCCAGACGTTCGCCGGGGTCCAGCTGCCCATTACCATTATCATCGATCAGTGCCGAGCGGGTATCGGGAATATTATCCACACCTAACCTAAAAAAACTTATTCCATAGGCATATTCGGAGCGGCTTGGGAAAGCGAGTGAAACATAGTCCAGGTTTAGGACGCCGCCGAATTCTTCGGTATGCATAAATTGTCCGGATAGTACGGAATTTTTCACCAAATAGGCTGGATTCCAGTAAACTGCGGCGGCGGCCCGCGGTGCAGCAACTACCGAGCCGCCCAGACTCATTTCCCTGACACCCATGCCGATCTTCAGAAATTCACCGGCATATTTATCACCAAATGCGGATGCTGATGTCGTAATCACGCAAATCAGCAACGCAATCTGAATAAGTCTTGATAAGTTGATATATTTATTTTGTCGAATATTGAAAAATTTCATATTACTGATTAATATGGAAGTTCGGTTTTAAAATTCCCGTCATTAAACTCCGTATTTCTTTTTGAGCTGATCCAGTTTCTGAAGCGCTTCCATGGGAGTCATACTGTTAATGTCGACTTCACTGAGCTTCTTGCGCAATTCGCTTTCCCGCTGGTCAAAGAGACCGAGCTGGTTTTTATCCGGTTCGGGAATTTTATGATATTTCGATTTTTCGGTAGGCAATACCCGTTCGCCGCTGCTGAGATTTAGCATGATCTCATTGGCACGATAGATTACTTCCATTGGGATACCTGCCATCTGAGCCACATGAATTCCGTAGCTTTTATCACAACCACCGGGGATAATCTTCCGCAGGAAGACAATCCGATCACCGTACTCTTTAACGGCAACATTCAGGTTTTTCACTCGTGGGAACAGTTTTTCCAGCTCCGTTAATTCATGGTAATGGGTGGCAAACAGGGTTTTTGCGGCAATATCTTTATGCTGATGCAAATACTCCGTCACTGCCCAGGCAATGGACATACCGTCATAAGTGGACGTCCCACGACCGATCTCGTCTAATAAGATCAATGAGTGAGGCGTCACATTATTGAGAATATTAGCAGTCTCGTTCATTTCCATCAGGAAAGTAGATTCCCCGGCGGCCAGATTGTCGCTGGCGCCGACGCGGGTAAAGATTTTATCCACCACACCGATAGAAGCTTCCTCAGCCGGGATAAAGCTACCCATTTGCGCAAGCAGAACAATAATCCCCACCTGGCGCAGATAGGTGGATTTCCCCGCCATGTTAGGTCCGGTAATGATCAGTATTTGATTGGTTTTATTATCCACGTCGGTATCGTTCGGTACAAATTTTTCTCCCGGCGGCAGTAGCGATTCCACGACGGGGTGGCGACCGTCTTTGATATAAATCCGGCTGCTGTCATTCATTTGCGGGCGTGTGTATTGATAGCGGTCGGCGATATGCGCCAGAGTACCCAGCACATCCAGCTCCGCGATGATGGCGGCATTTTGCTGGATGGCTTTGATTTCTTTGAGAACTTTTTCACGAATCGCCAGAAAAATCTCGTACTCAACCTCCCCCATCTTTTCTTCGGCGGTCAGTAGTTTCTCTTCGTATTCTTTCAACTCGGGCGTGATAAAACGCTCGGAATTTACCAGAGTCTGTTTGCGAATATAAGTATCCGGCACCTTATCCACGTGAGGCTTGGTAATATCAATATAATAGCCGAAAACTCTATTATAGCCGACCTTGAGTGTCGGGATTTTCAGAGCTTCCCGCTCTTTCGCCTGCATCTGCAGGATCCATTCCTTGCCATGCCTGATAATATAGCGGTATTCGTCGAGTTCTTTGGAATAGCCGTCCCGGATAAATCCGCCCTCCCGGACCGACAGCGGAACGTCTTTATCCTTAAGGGCGACGCTCAGTAATTTCACTATTGATTCCAGCGGTTGGAGATTCAATTTCAGTTCTCCAAAGATTTTGTCATCTGCGAGTAAGGTTAAAATATCAGGAATCAGCTCAAGTGTGGTTCGCAAGGAATTCAATTCTCTTGCACCGGCACGATTGGCGGCAAGGCGTGATATAAGCCGCTCCAGATCGCTCACTTGTCCCAGCATTTTCCGTAATTCGTCACGCTGTTTATGCTTGTTAAAAAAATACTCTACCCGGTCATGCCGTTGCCTGATTTTAGCAATATCGCGCAACGGCGCCCGCATCCATTTTACTAACAGGCGGCTGCCCATAGGGGTCACGGTCTCATTGATAACCCGAAGCAGTGTTCCGCGTTCACCACCGTTCTGGATGGTTCGAAAGAGTTCCAGATTGCGTTGGGTGAATTCGTCAATCAGCACAACATCCCGGTCACTCTGTAATTTCAGGCTGGAGATATGATCAAGATTGGTTTGGTGATTAATGCGCAAATAGCTTATTACCGGTCCCGCCGCCATGATTCCCATCGTCGCCTTTTCACAACCGAATCCTTTAAGTGACTGTGTTCTGAAATGATTTATCAGAGTTTCGTAAGCCATTTCATGGGAATAGAAATAGTCCTCCATCGGCGTGATACGCAGGACCTGATTGTTGAATAAGGCGCCAACCTCCTTCTGCTGGCGCTCGGCACAAAGAATCTCCGAGGGTTGCAGCGACAGAACGGTTTCTTTCAACCTCGCCAGGGGCGTTTCAGCGAGAAAAAATTCACCGGTAGACACGTCGATAGTAGCGATACCTGCCGTTGCTTCATTGAAAATCACCGATACCAGATAATTATTCTTTTCCTTTTCCAGATAATTGTCGGCAATCGCGGTTCCCGGCGTAACCAACTCCACAACCTCCCGTTTGACGATGCCCTTAGCCATCTTGGGATCTTCCATCTGTTCGCATATCGCGACTTTCAATCCGGCTTTCAATAATTTGTGCAGATAATTATCGAGAGCGTGATACGGAAATCCCGCTAGCGGAACAGTGGCGGCTTTACCGTTAGCGCGTTTGGTCAGGGTAATGTTCAGGATTTTTGCAGCGGTTTTAGCGTCTTCCCGAAAGGTCTCGTAGAAATCGCCCATCCGAAAAAGTAGCAGGGCGTCGGGATGCCTGGCTTTGATGGCGCTGAATTGCCGCATTACGGGAGTAGATTCGTCGATATGGTCGGTCTTCTTAGTCATCATAATACGGCTTTAAATATAAGGAATTACCGGTGATATTGGAAATTGTTTTGGAATGCACCGACAATGCCGGTGCTGCATCGTCAACCCAACACAGTCATGCTAGCTCAATGTCAAAACTGACAATTTATTGTTGATTCTTTAAATATTTTTCAATATCTCGTACTTTGATATACCACAATTTTCCGCGTTTTACACTGGGCAGCTTCCGAAGATGGATTAACTGCCGCAGGTAGTCCTGTGAATAGTTATTGTGAATAGTTATTGTGAATAGTTATAATATTTAGCGGCCTCCCTAAGCGGTATCAGCGCATCTAAATCCTTCGTTTTTATTCCTTTTTCAATACATTCAAACGAATAGATAAGACGTTTCTGAATGATTCGTTTTAAGGGTTCCAGATTACTGTCGTAAATATAGTCATTGATTATTTGTATGTTAATTTTCTTCCCGTTTTCTATGTCGCGTAATAATTTCTCGACACCTTCATCTCCAACTTCAAGAGCGTGATAATAGATATCGCGATCAGCTTTAATGGTGCCTTTAATGGCAACATTTATAAACCCGCTTCCAATCAGCAGATAAGATAACAATATTCGTCCAACCTGTCCATTTCCGTCTCGAAAGGGATGGATGGTTTCGAATAAAATATGGCTGGCAGCCGAAAAAGTCAGAATATCAAACTGTGATTTTCTGATGTTTTCATTGATCCAACAGATGAAAACACGTGATATATCTTCCAGATGCATGTAATTCAATGGTGTGAAAGAGGAGTTTGTCACGGCGACATCAGATTTTCTAAATCCGCCCAGATTCCCGGTAAATGTACCCAACTGATGTTCATATCGCATCAGCAAAGTATGAATCTGTTTTAAATCCGACAGACGAATCTCAAACTCGCCGGTACGATATTGATTCTCAGCATATTCATATAATGTGCTGGCTGCTTCGAAATAACCTAAAATTGCCGCGGTCTTCTGATTCGAACTGCGACGTCCTTGTTCCAAGGCAAACAATAATTCATTACGGTTTGCAAAAATACCTTCAATAGCAATCGAGTTCCGAATTTCATCCCGAAACAAAGAATACCATCCGCTGTTTGTGACCGAGATAAAGCGGATATCCTGGTTGCGGTACGTATCTAAGGTATTTTTGATATTTTCAATGGTTTTCATATAATTCCGTATTTTCCGTACTATCTAAACGCTCTAATCTATTGAATTATAAAGCATTAGTCAATACCAATATTTCCGTAGATACGGAAACAGCAAAAATCTGTTACTGAATTAACCAGCGGTTTTTTACTGGTTCAATAAACGCTGACTACCTCGCCGAACCGTCAATCCAATCCGGTCATAATAATTCAGAATCGGGATTGCCCACTTGCGACTGGTTTGCAAGACATTTTTCAACTCACTGACGGTTGCCGATTGCCTCTTACTGAAAAACTCACGAATCAGCGACTTGCCTTTCTCCACTACCTCAGTATGTAAAATTTTGTCCTTATCGATCTGTACAACCCGTTGCCGATCCAACAGATAGGCGATGATTAGTTGAATATCTTTTTCTGGCAGATCAGCCGATCGGTGAATCTCCTTCAAGTCCGGCGGATTAAAGGCGGCGTTTTGTAGATTAGATTCCAGATTATCAATAAAACGCTGTTGAGCATTCGAAAATTCCACAGTAAAATCCGCCAGCGCTACTTTGTCGCCGCTGATTTTAATCTGTTTATCATCGTTCAATTGCTTCAATATGTAATTGCCTAAAACCGGTGGTATTTTAGCGTTTTCGAAAATCTCCGTTTTTGTCTTTCCCGAAGATAAGGGCTTTTGCCGGTGATAGCGCTTTACCAGATCAATAATTTTTACCTTTATATCATCATGAAACTTAGTGGCGAACCAAGCTCCTTCAATTGCCACAGCCGTCTTTTTTTTATTTAATTCATGCAGATGTTTGCGGATAAGTTCGTCATGACAGGATAATTGAACCGCCAGCGCATGCACGCTATTTAATCGGGTCGGATTCATTTCCAACAGCCGGCGCAATGCCAAAGGAATATCGGTGCTTTCTAAAGGCGCTATTAATCGGGCAAAATCTTTGTCTTTCTTGCGTAACGGTTTTGGCTGAACATCGATAACCGTTCCGCCGCCGATCGTGATCATGGGTGAATATTGACGAATGATAAAGCGATCCTGAAAACCTACTGCGATTTCCTTGTCAAACACCAACTGTGCGACAGACGATTCGCCGGGTAGCAGTTTATCTCTCCCGATTAAACGAATCCGCGCCAGGTGCTCACCGGTTCCGATATGTATCCGAACGTGGGCGTTATATACCAGATTTGGCGCCGAAGACAGCATTGACACAAAACAGGTAATTAATTTAGTGGGCTTGAAATAGCCGCGCGTAGCCAGCACAAATCCTCTTTCAATCTGATGGTGATCGATGCCCTGAATATTAATCGCCGCCCGGTGTCCGCTGGAAATATTGTCCGCCGATTTATTATGAGATTGGATTCCCCGAACCTTGGCCGGTTTCAGTAAAGGCAGGACTTCCAGCTCAGCGCCAACATTAACCTGTCCGCTGATTACTGATCCGGTGACCACGGTGCCATAGCCTTTTGACACGAACACGCGGTCCACCGGAAGCCTGAAAAGTTCCGAACCGGTTTGTGGCTCAGCCACATGTTCAGGTAATGATAAAAGATAGTTTTTTAACTCCCCGATCCCGGTTCCCTGCACTGAAGACACCCGGAAAATTGGCGCATTTTGCAGAAAAGTTCCCTGAACCAGTTCCTGCAGATCCTCTTCCACCAGATCGATCCAATTCTGATCCGTCAGATCTATTTTTGTAATCACAATTAAACCACGAGATATTTTCAGCAGTGATAAAATATCGAGGTGTTCGCGGGTCTGGGGCATGATGCCGTCATCCGCAGCAACTACCAGCATACCGGTATCAACTGTACTGGCGCCGGTAACCATGTTTTTAATAAAACGTTCATGCCCGGGCACATCGATAAAGGCAATATTTTCATTCAAAAAGGCGAAGCCGATGTCAATCGTCATGCCGCGTAGTTTTTCCTCTGCCAGCCGGTCCGGGTCGGTCCCCGTCAGCGCCCGGATTAACGTAGATTTCCCGTGATCGATATGTCCGGCTGTTCCAATAATAATAGGACGCATAATATTTGTTTGTTTGAGGGGTCAGAATGATTTGATCTCAGCCGCAACCCGAACGATGGCATTTTGAATGAAGATCAGCTCCTTCTCGGCAACCGCCATCAGGTCCAGATAGAATTGCCGGTCTTTCAGATAACCCACCACCGGCGGATCCTGCTGCCGGAAAAACCGGCTCAGTTTCTCTTCCGAAATCCGGTTAGTACCAATCCGAATCGCCACACTGGGGATTAATTCCGTAGGCATTGATCCGCTGCCGGCTTCGGTTGATGTATCACAGATTTCAATTGTCAGACAATCGTTCACCTGATTTTGGATTTTTTGTACTACCTGCTGTGCCATAGATCTTAATTGATCTCGCGAGCGGGTGAGAAAAGAGTAGCTTGTAACCTCGGGTATTTTTTGATTAAGAACATATTTATTCAGGGTATATGTCAATAAGCTGAGAATGGTTTTATCGCAGCGCATTACCCGCATCAACGGGTTTTTGCGGATTTTTTTTATATACGAAGATTTTCCGACAATCAATCCCGCCTGAGGCCCGCCGAGTAATTTGTCTCCACTAAAGGTAATTACGTCGAAGCCTGTATTAACTGCCGCAGATATCGGTGGCTCTTCCGGCAGTCCCATATCCCCGGTCGGAATTAAAGCGCCACTTCCCAAATCCATGATAACGGGAATATTGTGTTTGTGGGCAAGCTCAACAATATCCGGCTCCGGCGGTTTTGTCGTAAAGCCTTTAACGCGGTAATTGGATGTATGGGCAATGAGAATTGCACCGGTTTTAGGATTGATCGCATTCTCATAATCGCCGAGGTGAGTTCGGTTGGTTGTGCCGACTTCGACCATCTTTGCGCCGCTTTTTTTCATCACATCGGGCAAACGAAAGGAGCCGCCGATCTCAATCAGCTCTCCTCTCGAGACAATAACCTCTTTGCGGTTGGCAAAGGAATTCAGGGAAATCATTACCGCGGCGGCATTATTATTGACGATAGCCGAACTCTCCATCCCGGTTAACAGACGCAGGTACGGATCAGTCAAATCGAGACGTTCTCCGCGCTTGCCATTCTTAAGGTCAAATTCCAGGTTCAGATAGCCCGAGGCGATATTCATCAGATACTGCAAAGGACGCTCTCCCAGCGGTGCTCTGCCCAACCCGGTATGGAGCACCACGCCGGTGGCATTGATGACTTTTTTAATCGGAGTCGATATCATCTCCCGGGTCCGCGCCTGGACGTTATTTTTAATAATTGTAAGCGCCTGTTGCCGGGACTTTGGAGCAAACCGGGTGGACCGAATCCGCCCGCGCAATGTCTCCAGTTCTTCCCTTACTAAAACCGTCAGGTATGTTTGTTTTATAGAAGCTGTGTCATCGGCAAGTGTTTCCAAAACCTGTTGCACCGACGGTAAATATTCAAAGTTTTTTTGATTTGAATTATTCATATTAATTTCAACCTGTTATGGTATTTGCCGGTTTCATTTTTTACGTTTCGCACAGGGTAATATGTTCCGGGACTTTGGTCTTCCAGCGACGATGGAACCAGTAATACTGCTCCGGATTTTCACGAATGATCCGCTCGAAGTAATTTGTATAAGCTTGAGTTAAATAATGAACATCCGACTCCTCAGCAAACTGTTTCGGAGCCGTCATTGGGAATCTTTCAAAACGGATCGTGTACTTGCCGTTTTCCCCCAACAGGCAGGTTCCCAGGATTACTGGGCTTTCCCGTCGACAGGCGAAAAGCATGGGCCCGCGAAAAGAGGACGACCATTGATTGAAAAATTTAATCCAGATTCCATTTTTCCGGGCGTCCTGATCGGCGATCATATACAGAATATGATCCTTCTTGAGATATCGAAGAATTTCAATATTATTTTTACGACTTTTACGAAATAGTTTGATTCCGTTGTGTGTGCGGGCGTCAAAAATCAGCTGATGTGCCAGAGGATTTTTCAAGCGCGCCGCCACGGCGGCTATCTTGTATTTTTTCCGTGCAAACCAATCGGCTAACAGCTCCCAGTTGCCAAAGTGAAAAAGAATGACTAAAACACCCCGGTTTTCTCGCAACGCATCATCGACAACTTCCCGGTTGACCGTCCCGATTATCTGGTCAAACCGGTCTTCCGGCTGCAGAAAAACCGGGAAAAGATCGAAATATACATTCGCAAAATTGATATAACATTTGCGGATTGTTTGTCTTTGCCATTGGACTGATTTTTCAGGAAAAGCCCGGCGCAGGTTCGACCGGACAATCTTTCGGCGAAACGGGAAAAAGATGTAGATAATATTTCCGGTTACTGCCGCGAGGTAACGTCGGCTGCTATGAGAGATTGAAGGTAAAATTTTTTTCAACCAGAACAGTAAAAAATATTCCAGATAATATTTAAAATGGAGCGTTGGGGTTTTCACTGGTAAATTTGATGGTCTTGATTTTATCGACAGTCGCCGCTATTGCCTCTATAATCCGATTCGGAAAATTTTCCGATCTCTTCCAGCAGACGGTCTACGGCTCTGGATTCGGGAATTTTATCGATTATTTTCCCTTTTTTGAATAATAAAAATACATTTTTTCCGCCGGCAATTCCCAGGTCAGCCTCCCGGGCTTCACCCGGACCGTTCACCACGCATCCCATCACGGCAATTGTCAGCGGCTTTTGAATATTTTGAGTGCGGGCTTCAACTTCTTTTACAATGTCAAACAGATTGACTTCCGTCCTGCCACAGCTTGGACAGGAAACAATTGTCACCCCTTTTTTGATCGAATTCAGCGATTTTAAAATTTCAAATCCCGTGCGTACTTCCTGAACGGGATCATCGGTCAGAGATACACGCAGAGTATCACCGATTCCCTCCGACAGAAGCGCACCGATCCCGATTGCCGACTTGATTGTGCCTTGCCAGGGCGGACCGGCTTCGGTTACACCAAGGTGGAGCGGGAAATCATATTTCCGGGAAAATTGCCGGTTAGCTGTGATCATCAGTCTGACATTGCTGGATTTAAGGGCAACAATAACATCCTCAAAATCATTTTCCCGGCATAGCCGAATATGCTTCTCGGCGCTCTCCACCATGGCTTCCGGCGTCGGATGTCCGTATTTTTCCAGCAAACTCTTTTCGAGAGAACCGGAATTTACGCCGATACGGATAGGAATTTTTGCCGCTTTAGCCGCTTTCAAGACTTGCCGCACTCTGTCGTTCCCACCGATATTTCCGGGATTAATGCGGATTTTATCGGCGCCCGCGTCAATCGCCATCAGCGCCAACCGGTAATCAAAATGAATATCCGCCACCAGAGGTATTGAAACGCTTTTCTTTATATCAGCAAATGCTTTAGCCGCTTTTTCATCGGGAACCGTCACCCGAACTATCTGACAATCGGCGGCTGCCAGTTTTTCGATTTCCCGGATAACGGCCGGAACATCATCGGTTTTGACGGTAGTCATGGATTGAACGGAGACGGGAAATCCGCCTCCGATCGGGATATTCCCGACATTGACGATTCGGGTCATTTTACGCAATAATTTATTCATAGCTGCAAATTACAATCATACAAATAACATAACAATAAAAAATCCGTTCAGGGTTTTTTAACATAAGGCTTTTTTAAATATTGAGCCGCCTTCAGGGTTGCAACGGTCCGGTTGTCCAATGCAATCGCTTTGCGGTACTGCTCAATCGCCTGCGTGCGTTTCCCCAGGAGGTCATATACCTGTCCCAAACGTAAAAGCCCGTTGGTAAGGTCATAATCCAATTCAGAATAATAATTATCAACGAACTGTTTTAGTTCATATTCGGCTGTCGCCAGATCGCCCTCTAACATTGCCCTGGTTCCTCTTAACAACGTAAGCCGCTGATAATAATCCAGTTTGGTATAAAGATTCAACTCCGGCAGTTTGTTGGTTATCTTGGCCATCTGCTCATCAATATTTGGATTCCCCGTTTGAAGTTCCGCTTCAGCCGCTAAAAAGGCATAATAGGGATTATTCGGAAATTCCGCTCTTAGAACAGCAAGCCAATGCTGCGCCGATTTATATTCTCCTTCAAAATAAAGATAGCTAAAAGCCAGGATCCTGCGCGCTTCATAGCGGGAGTAATTCCCGTTTAAAGCGGCATACTCAATTTGTTTCAAGCCCTCCTCTTTGGATCCGGATAATTGTAAAATCCAGGAGGCAATCTGCATGAATCCGGATGACATTCCAACATAATAATTAAACACACCAAAAGCAATGATGACATCGGGATTCTCGGGATTTTCCTTCAGTGCCGATTTGAGATAGCGAATGATTTTATAACCACTGATCATAACGCTAAGCCATTTTTTTTCAGATAATTGTACCCGCGCTCGTAATCCGTTAGTCAATCCCATATAATATTTCAGGTCCGGATTATCCGGCTCAATCAACAGGCGTTGCCGATATTCGTCTATTACTCCGTCTATTTCGCGAAGCATTTCATCATTGCCGGCTTCAAATCCTTTGGTAGCCTGGTTTACCATCCATTTATTCGCCAGTGTTCCAAACGGTGCCAGCGGATGGTAAGGCTCCGAATCTCTGACTTCCTTAAAAAGCCGGTAAGCTTCTTCATGTTCCATCCGGTTCATGGCTTTCAGGGCTTCCTGGACTTTTTCTTCTTGGTCTTCAAAAGACAAACCGAATAAGGCAGGCGAAATTAACATAAGAATTGAAATGATGCACTTTAAGTAAGCTGCTTCCGGTAAAAAAAAGTAATTTCCCTTATAATTCATGACAATCCCGATAATTGTGTAAAACGCGCTCTTTTTCCAAGTCGCTTCTGGTTAGCCGGTGTAGATTGCGGATACGGTTCCGCCGGTATCTTTGTTCCACACGCTTATTTCATTTTCTGTCGTTTTCGTCACTTCTCATCATCTATAATAAATATATAAATTAAAAGATCAATCAAAAGAAATTACAATATAACAAGTTCATTTTCAAATGTTACCGGATAAATCGGAATGATTGATATTCTACCAACACAAAGAACCTTAACCTTAATCTTAATCTTATCCGAATTCCTTCGGTAAATACCCAGTCCGGGAACAAGAATAAAAATTGTTTGCTTTATATGATTAAATAGTTACTTTTATAGTAGCTATCCAGGTACAAAGATTGGAGATTATCGGACTAAAAGTACCTTTTGCGAGATTGCGCTCTGATTTTTAATCACCATGCGGATAAAATAGATGCCGCTGGCAACGTCCGTACCTCTAAAGTCGGTGGCGTTCCAAACGAAGTTGTACTCACCGGCGCTGAGAGGCATATTAAGCAATGTACTGATCAGTTTTCCGTTTAGATTATACACCTGTAATTTTACCGGCGCCGGTTTATGCAGGACTATCCGGATGTTTGTACCGGGATTGAAGGGATTAGGATAGCAGGGATAGAACCGAAACTGATTTATATTGGTATCGGATTCTTTGCTCGTGGGAGTCGCCGTGACGATCTTATCATACAACTTTGCTTTGCCGGCATAATCCACATCTTCCAGTTTGTAATAATAGGTGACGCCGTTGACCACATTCTTGTCAACATAAGAATAGTCGTGCCGCTCCGATGTGCTGCCGTGTCCCGCGATCAATTCAGCATTCAACATTAAAAATTCACCATTTTTATTAACGCCGCGATAGAGATTAAAGCCCAGATTGTCTGTTTCGCTCTCGGTGATCCAGATAAGAGTGACTTTGCCGCTACCGGGGATAGCGTTGAAGTCCTGGAGAGAGGCGGGGAGAGAAGAGTCATTTTGATTGTCACTGCTGATAGAACCAGGTGTAGCATTGTCGTAATCACCGGTATATTTAACCCAGTCATAAGAAGAAACGCTGATTCTTTCGTAGCGTTTATCTTCAGCAAAGGTTTCTGGCGAGCCGCTAACTTTTATTAGGCTATCAACATTTACAGCTGATTTATCGATGGTCGTTCCGCTGCTGTTTGTGATTTCAAAGGTTTCATGCCCAGTAATCAGAGGTACCCCCGCTTGGTTAGAGCCCTCCCAGGCAAAGAGAACATTATTATCTAATGTGCGGTTGTAATACGCTGAGTCTTCAAAATTAGAAACTGAAACTGTTGAATCATCTCCCCGTATCAGCAGAAGGAAGTTCTTAGGAGCAATCAATATTCCACCGTCTAATTTAATATTGGTGCCGCTGCGCCTGGTGATTGACAGCTCCTTCTCACTTGAGGAAAACTCTGTTGTTTTTGGAGCATTATATTGGATAGCAGAACAACCGAGAATGTTCATATAGTCTGAAGAAGTATTATAAAATTCAAGGTAGGAAAAATCTGATTCAGGAGGATCATTTATTTCGGTTAACACCAAATCTCCTGGGCTTGTTGGTCCTTTTATAGAGTAGCCGGAAGCGCTTACCGAGAAAGTTGCCGATAGTGCTGAATAAGCAGAATCGTTGTTAGAATTGTAGTTTGAAACACTAGTTAAGAGCGCAAGTATCTCAGCGTTGGTACCGGAAGTTCCGTTTGATATATTATACTGATAATTATCAGCCGTCCCGAGATTCACTATCGTGCATGAAATTTCACTTAATCCGGCAGGAATATCTGAGGTATTGGTTGTACTGTCATAATTCCAGCTATCGCCTTTTGCCCAACCAACACCGTAAATAAATGTCGGAGAAGAAGCATCCCCCTGGTAGACAAGAATGTTATCTCCTGAACCCGATGGGTCAAAAGTTCCACTTTCCTTAAAATTGTCCCCCCCATCTTTTGAGGGGCATGAAACAACTGTTCCCGCTGAGACAGCACCGGAGGCAGTGTAGGTCATAATTCCTTCATTATCTACGAGGGAATCGCCTGTAGCGTCCCAGGCGGCATCTGTAAATTTTATCTCCGTCCCGGCCTCTAAGTCGACTAATGGAACAAAGTCGAAGTTTTTAAGCGTGTCTGCATTGACCGTCGGAATTATTAAATCACCTAGTGATAAAGTAGTTTGTGCCATTACATTTTGAAATGATATTATCAGAAAGAGAATTAAGAACGAAAATAAATTCTTCATCTTTTCCTCCAATTCATACATTAATACATTACATTCCGATTGATAATTTGTTATCAAACAATTATATAATTTTATACGCGTCTGCAAATAACGAATTTTTCCTTATAAAATCAAGTTATTTATTACCCTCTTAGAATTTTCTTTTACTTTTGCTTTGCTCCACGTTAAATGCATCAAAATTCGTTAAGTAGGTTGTAGGATAGTGGAGTGATGTTCTTTAAAAAAGTGAAATTTGGGAATTGGGAATTTGCTAAATAGCTTATGGCTATTCGAGAGGTAATAGTGCAACATACGAGGTGATTCCGAATATCTTTCCGGTGAGATAATGTACCGAAACTGGAGCAACGGGATATCGGAGTGTGGTTCCTTTACGGGAAACTCGGTGTGATGGATTGCCAAATAGAATACTTGAATATTTCATGAAAATGACATATTTTCTCCCCAGTTTTTTGCAAGGAGTAATTATGACTTTATCTATTGTAATTGTACCATTGGCATCTCTTGTAGCGCTGATTACAGCCCTGCTGCTTTTCACCTATATTAAGCGGCAGGACCGGGGTACGCCGGATATCATTCGAATTTCCGGCTATATCCGTGAAGGAGCTATTGCCTATTTGAAGCAACAGTACAGGACATCGGGAATATTTTTCGCGGTAGCTTTTGTATTCTTACTGATCTTTTCTTTCGGATTTCACGCTTTGAGTGTCTATGTGCCTTTTGCGTTTCTGACCGGAGCGTTTTTTTCGGGTCTGTGCGGTTTTCTGGGAATGCTGGCTGCTGTCGAAACAGCCAGTCGGACGACCAATGCTGCCCGCAATTCTCTGAATGATGCCTTGCGACTGTCCTTTCGCGGGGGCAGTATTATGGGCATGGTAGTGGTCGGGTTCGGACTGCTGGATATTTTTGTGTGGTTTGTCAGTTTGAACAAATTTACCAACATGAACCTGCATGAGATTACGACGACAATGCTTAGTTTTGGATTCGGTGCGTCATCGCAAGCCCTGTTTGCCAGGGTGGGCGGTGGTATTTTTACTAAAGCAGCCGATATGGGCGCTGACCTCGTGGGTAAAGTCGAAGCCGGAATTCCCGAAGACGATCCCCGTAATCCGGCGGTGATTGCCGATAATGTGGGTGATAATGTCGGAGATGTGGCCGGTATGGGCGCCGATCTGTATGAATCCTTTGTCGGTTCCATACTGGCAACCGCAGCGCTGGCCGTCAGTGCGTTTGCAGGAACCGGATTATCTTTTCGCGGAGTTATTCTGCCCATGCTGATTGCTTCGGTGGGTACGCTCTCTTCTGCCTTCGGTATTTTCATGGTACGCACCGGTGAAGATTCCGATCAGAAAGGGCTATTGAAAGCCATCAACCGGGGCATTAATATCAGTTCCTTGCTCACTCTTTTACTTACTGTAATCGTCATAAAATTGTTGCTGCCGGCTTATTTCTGGCAGCTGTTCATTCCGATTCTGGCCGGTCTGCTGGCCGGTGTGGCTATTGGTTATACCACCGATTATTATACCAATGCCGCCTATAGTCCGGTTCGCTCAATAGCCAATCAGGCCAAGACGGGACATGCCACCGTGATTACTTCAGGGATGTCTGTCGGCTTGATTTCTACGGCACCGGCAATTGTGTTTATTATTATCGGGATGCTGGTGGCATTTGGATTCGGTAAGGGATTTACGGATCTTTCCTCAGGTTTGTATGCCATCGGTCTGGCGTCTGTGGGCATGCTCTCTACTTTGGGTATCAACCTGGCAACCGACGCCTTCGGGCCGATTGCGGACAACGCCGGCGGTCTGGCGGAAATGGCGGAAATGCCGAGCACGACCCGCAAACGTACCGATGCGCTGGATGAACTGGGTAATTCAACCGCAGCCCGGGGCAAGGGTCTTTCCATTGGGGCGGCAGCCATGACCGCTGTGACACTGATCGCGGCATTTGTAGAGGAAATTAGGGCGGTTGTATTGCACATGGATATTGAAAAAGTCCTGACCATTTTTCCCACATTAAGCAGAGGCTCGGTTTTCCAGGTTTTGCAGACAGCCAATGTCAACGAAATTCTGAACCTTCTCGGCGGGTCCCTACTGAACATTCGCTTTATCATCGGTCTGTTTATCGGCGGCGTAATCTGTACCTCTTTTTCCAGCAAGACAATCCAGGCTGTTTCCGAAGCGGCGGGTGAAATGATTGATGAAGTTCGGCGGCAGTTTCGGGAAATCAAGGGCGTCATCACCGGCGAGACCCAGCCTGATTACAGCCGCTGTGTTCAAATTTCTACTCTAGCTGCCCAGAAAAAGATGGTTAGTCCGTCCTTGATTGTGATTCTGACACCTATTGCTACCGGGATGCTCCTGGGACCGATTGCGATTATCGGCTTGCTGTTAGGCAATCTCCTGGCAGGGTTCTTGTTTGCAATTTCCATGTCTAACGCGGGCGGCGCCTGGGATAATGCAAAAAAATTTATTGAGCGGCGCAAATCGGAGTTGAAATTCCAGATAGTTGATGGAATCAAAAGCATTTCACGCCGCGGTCTCTGGCCGTTTTTCCTGACGAAGGAATACCGCAAATTTCTTTTTGAACTGGTGAATCTCAATCCCCTGGCGTTCAGTATTGACGAAGAGGTTTCCGGATACACTGAGAAGATCATTGATTACCTGGAAGTTGAGTATCTGGCGACCAATCGCTCCATCGACGCTATTCGACGACATTATACAAAGCCGGAACCCGGGAAATACGGCAAGGATGCTCAATTGAATCGCTTGTATAGGAAGCTGAATCAGGACGATCGTTTGATATTTCAGGAATATCTTAAATTGAATGATGGCGACCGGGAATTTCTCCGGGAGATGAAGGAATTAAAGGAAAAATACACCGAGACGATGAACAGTTACTCCGCCGCCATTACCGGTGATACGGTCGGTGATCCGCTCAAGGATACCAGCGGCCCGTCTTTAAATATCGCGATTAAACTGGCGTCCATGGTCAGCATTATTACTATTGGGCTGGTTATGCGCTATAATCTGGCGGATATGCTGTTTAGATAATAAGAAAAATTTGTGTCCGGCTAAAAATACTTTTGACTTTCGGGGAATTATACTATATTTTCTGCCGATGAAAGCGAACTTGAACATATATCCGAATCAGAACCGGTGGTGGTGCCGGGAGATTTTCTTTTCAGGTTTGCTGATCGGGCATCAATACTAAGTTAGAATACCATAAAAATATAGATCGCAGGCTTGAAAAGACCTGCGATTTTTTTATTTGGAGAAACAGGTAATAATAAAACTCAAAAGGAGGATACTATGGAACAGACGAATTTTACCCTTGACGAAAACGACATGCCGACAAGCATGGCGTTTTGGTTAAATACAGAATAATAGAAATATCTAAGAATAAACCAGGAGAATTAAAATGGATAAAGATTGTGAGACAGTGACAGCTGTCTTCGGATTCAACGTTTTTAATGATTCGGCTATGCGCGAGCGATTGCCAAAGGACGTTTACAAGTGGATAAGAAAAACTATTAATAATCATCAGCCGTTCGATCCGGCTCTGGCTAACGTGATCGCTAACGCAATGAAGGACTGGGCCATTGAAAAAGGTGCAACGCATTTTTGCCATTGGTTCCAGCCAATGACGGGCCTTACAGCAGAAAAACACGACTCTTTTATTTCGCCCACACCTGATGGCAGGACAATGATGGAGTTTAGCGGCAAGGAGCTTTGCCAGGGAGAACCAGACGCTTCGTCGTTCCCGTCAGGCGGATTGCGAGCGACCTTTGAGGCTCGGGGTTACACTGCATGGGATTGTACTTCGCCGGTCTTTATCAAAGAGGACGGAAAAAATATTACGCTCTATATTCCAAGTGTGTTTTGTTCATATACAGGCTTGGCACTTGATAAAAAGACACCATTATTGAGATCGATGGATGCTTTAGACAAACAGGCGACCAGAGTTCTTTCTGCTCTTGGCAATAAGACTTCGCAGCATGTGACGGCAATGCTTGGCCCGGAGCAGGAGTATTTTCTTGTCGACCGGTCCTTTTATGAGAAACGTCTGGACCTCATTTTGACAGGCAGAACACTTTTCGGAGCAGCTCCACCGAGAGGTCAGGAGATGGATGATCATTATTTTGGAACGCTTCACGAGCGAGTAGCTTCATTTATGCACGAGGTAAACATTGAGCTTTGGAAGCTTGGAGTTTCTGCCAAAACACAACATAATGAAGTTGCACCTGCCCAGTATGAGTTAGCACCGGTATTTACTACCGTAAATGTTGCTACAGACCATAATCAGTTGACTATGGAGACGCTGCAAAAAGTAGCGAATCGTCACGGTTTTATCTGTTTACTTCATGAAAAGCCATTTGCCGGTATCAATGGATCAGGCAAACACAATAACTGGAGCATGGTAACCGATGATGGCATTAATCTGCTTGATCCGGGCGAGACTCCGCATGACAATATGGTATTTCTGGTAATGCTCTGTGCAGTTGTGTGTGCGGTTGATAAGTACGCAAAATTGCTACGGGCAAGTGTTGCTAACACTGGAAACGAGCATCGTCTTGGAGCCAATGAAGCACCGCCAGCCATCGTTTCGATATTCTTAGGCGAGCAATTGACTGATATTTTCGATCAACTGGCCAACGGTGACGCAACCTCATCCAGGCAAGGCGGTGAACTCAAGTTGGGTGTTTCCACTTTGCCGCCATTGCCCAAAGATTGCACAGACCGTAATCGAACATCGCCTTTTGCGTTTACTGGAAATAAATTCGAGTTCCGTATGGTCGGTTCAACCCAATCGACAGCTGATCCGACCTTTGTGCTCAATACTATTGTTGCAGACGTTTTAGCTGAGATTGCTGATGAATTGGAAAAAGCTAAGGATGTTAAAAGCAGCGTGCAAAAGATTCTGCGAAAAATAGCGACCGAACATAGTCGCATAATCTTCAACGGCGATAACTACACCGAAGAATGGGTAGCAGAAGCAGAAAAACGCCAGTTGCCGAACATTCGGTCAACAGTTGGCTCACTTGCAACTATTATGGATGAGGAAAACGTAAATGTTTTCGAAAGACAAAAAGTTTTGAGCAGAGATGAATTACGAGCAAGAACAGATATTTTACTCGAAGCTTACAGTATGCAAATAAACATTGAAGCTATGACAATGCTGAATATCGCCAAGCGGCAGATTCTGCCTGCAGCGATCAAATACTCCGGCTGTTTGGCAGATGCCGTTAATTCTGTGAAGTCAACAGGTATTGATGCTGTGACACAAAAATCAATGCTTGAACAGGTATCCGAATTGACCAGTTCTGCTGATAAGGCTCTCAAAGGCCTTGAAGAGGTGGTCGAAAAATGTGCAAAAATAGAGGATGCTTCAAATAAAGCTGAATTCTGCAGGGATAAAGTAATTCCTGCTATGTGCGAATTGCGACAGTTTGCCGATGAGCTTGAAATGAATATTGACGCCGACTTATGGCCATTGCCAACATATGCAGAAATGTTGTTTCTTAAATGATTATTTTAGAGATCAATTTAAAAGTTAAAAAACTCGGTTTTAAATAAGTTTTGAAGGAGAAAAAATGTTTACTAATGATGAATCTATAAGCCAGAGTCTTTATAGTTTTCAGGCGGCACTGGAAGAAGAAGGCGGATCGCTGGAAGAATTCATCCGCCGGACTTATATCGAAAAATGGTTAGGTGATACTCTATATCATACTTCAGCCATACGGACAACTTTTGTTAACGCAATGCACAATTTTCTTACAGACTACGGTTTATTTAACATGGAAAGAGTATCAATGAGTCCAGTGACCGATCCACTTGCTCATGATGTGGAACATTCCCCCACTATTAGTTACAAGGGGCATGACTATAAAGCCACTCATTCTATGATATATTCGAAATTTCTGGCATGTCTAAACCCGAAATTCAAGGGTATTTTTGTGGATTCACCAAATATCCGCCTGGAAATTGAGAGTCCGACAGGTATCCAGCGGGGAAAATACTTAGCAGATTTTTCTCAGATGGATATTGAACTTAGGCGTAATCGCAATATCTCGTTGGATGAATATTTAAACAACATTGAAAAAGTAACAGAGATACTTAAAGAGGATATGGAAAAGGCGCTTACTTTTTTCGAGGACCTGATTATCCATGCCATCAGCACTGTAGCTGACAAAAATGAGGAGAACTTAAAAGCCCTTGGTGTTGTCCTTGAAGTGCCTAAATCGCCTTTCCCGAGATTCAGAAAAGACCAGGCTGTGGCAAAATATGGAGCCTCTGGCTTTGAGCCCAAACTGGGTCGGGAAGCTGAGTCGCAATTTTTCTGGGTGATTGGTTTGATGCGTGAAAACTACGATTTAATCTATCCATACTTGAAGTCGGATGGTTCAAAAATACCCATTGCCGACTTTAGTTCCGACATGATTTACAACTATGATATTTGTGCCCGATCTATTCAACGCAAGACCAATAAGTATGGTGACACTTATGAAATATTATCCGGGGCAATCAGAGAATGGCTCTACGAACCTATTATAGAGCGCCTGATAGATAATAAGGTGATTCCTGTAAAACCAAATTTTGTGAAAGGCAAATTGGTTAATATAGACGAACTTGGCGGCTATGGCCCGTTTTTGATGGCGATGGCACAGAAAGATGGTGATGGTAAATCCGTATTTCCTGATACTTTCGGAGGTGGCGTTGGAATCGAAAGAAGTTTGTTTGCATTAACTAAGGGAGAATGTGTTAAAAAAATAGATGATGTTACTTTCTTTGGAAAGAACCCCGATTCTCATCCGATTTTCCTTTATTAAAAAATTTACATGGGTAAAAAAACTCTTTACACTAAAGCAAAACACAACTATATTTAGCCAGTATGAAGACGGACCGAAAAAATATGACCAACTTTTTTAGCTACTATTTTTTTAGCGGGTATAACCGCTCGGGTCCGTTGATTCTGAATTAGTCAGATAAGCAAAAAAGAATATGAATCGCGGGCTTTCAAAAGACCCGCGATTTTTTTTCAAGAGTTTTGGAGTGCGTAAATGGAAAAACTGGAAAAATTGAGAGAAAATGTTCAACAGATTGACCGCGATATCATCCGCATGATCGGAAAACGTATAGAGCTGACCCGCGCAATCGGCAAAGTGAAAAAAAATGCCGGTTTGCCTTTATTAAACTACCAGATAGAGAAAGCCGTGATCGAAAATGCCCGCGCGGTTGCCGATGATTTCCAATTGTCTCCGGATTTTATAAAATCCGTAATGCAATTACTGATCGGCGAATCCCGAATTCAGCAGGAAAAGCTGCACTATTCCGGCTATTGCGGAGACAAAGAGACTATCCTGATTATCGGCGGATTGGGTGAAATGGGACACTGGCTGGCGAATTTTTTCGAGAACCAGGGGCATGAGGTGCTAATCTATGACATTTGTAAAGCAGCATCGGAATTTCAAGTAGTCGCAACGCTCGCTGAGGGTCTACAGCGCGCCAGTTGTGCAGTGGTCTCGGTCTCTCTGGATGTTGTCCCGGAGACAATCGATCAAATTGTTGCATTAAATTTTAAAGGTTTGATTTTTGACATTGCAAGTGTAAAAAGTCACCTGATTGAATCGATTGAGAGAGCAAAACAAAAAGGCGCCTTGATTACGAGTATTCATCCCATGTTCGGTCCCCGAGCACGTACCCTTTCCGATAAAGTAGTCTGTTTTTGTGATTGCGGAAACGCCGAAGCGCTGGAACGATCCAAAGGTTTTTTTAAAGAAACGGCGGTATGTAGTGTCGATCTGGCGCTCGACTCTCACGATAAAGCGATTTCCTATGTTCTGGGATTGTCACACATTATCAATATAATTTTTATGAACGTTTTATCGAAAAGCGGTTTTCGGTATTCCGATTTGAAAGAGATCGCCAGTACGACTTTTTTATCTCAGATGATTACTGCAACCAGTGTAATTAATGAAAACCCGGATCTTTATTTCCTGATTCAGAGATATAACCCCTTCAATAAAGAGATTTATGAGCAGATGAAAGATGCAATGACGGCAACGATTGATAGTGTCGTCCATGAACGCCGGGACATCTTTGCCCGTAGTATGCTGGAATCTAAGGAGTGGTTGAGCGAACCGGAAAATCGAGAAAGGAGTGCAGTTTGATTATCACCGGTATTATCGGATACCCTTTGGATATGACGCTTTCACCAAAGATGCACAGGGCTGCATTTGAGGCTCAGAAAATTAATGGTGCCTACCTCGAAATACCTGTGGAAACCGCCCGGTTAAAAGAGGTTTTAGACAGTCTGCGAATCATCGGCTGCAGGGGAATCAACGTTACAAACCCACACAAAGAAACGTTATTACCCCTTCTTACCAAAATGTCTAAAGAAGTAAAAGAGGTAGGCGCCGTAAATACCATTGTTTTTGATAACTCCGACATTATCGGTTATAATACGGATATTTTCGGATTGGAATCATTGCTCCATAAGATAAACTATGAAATCAGCGAAAAAAATATTTTACTTTTGGGCGCCGGCGGCGCAGCCCGGGCGGCGGCTTATGTCATCCACTCACATACCCCGAAGACCTTTTTTGTGATGAATAGAAATTTCCCAAAAGCTCAACAACTGGCTCAAAAGTTTGGCGCCACTGCCGTAAAAATGAATCTTAGCTCCCCACTTCTAAATTCTGCAGATATGGTAATTAACGCTACTTCCGTAGATCTTCAGAACGATGTAACTCCTTTCATGCAAAAGGATTCGCTTTATTTGGACCTTAACTATAAATTCTCTCACAAAAAGAAAGCTGGCATAAAAATGGTTAATGGTCTGGAAATGTTAGTCCATCAAGGCGCCAAAGCCTATTCTCTCTGGACCGGACAAGAGGCGCCCGTTGACGTAATGAAACAAGCATTAGGATTGAACCATGATTAGAATGTTAACTGCCGGTGAATCCCACGGTAAAGGGCTTTGTATTATTATTGATGGTTTCCCGGCTGGAATGACAGTAGATGTTGCTTTTATCAATACCGAACTCAATCGTCGGCAAAAAGGGTATGGGCGTGGAAAACGGATGCAGATAGAATCCGACGAAGTAGAAATTCTATCCGGTGTGCGGGATGCTAAAACCACCGGTTCGCCAATTTCCATGTGGATTAAAAATCGTGATTATGAAAATTGGCGCAGGCGTATGAATACCGGTCCGCTGGAAGCAGGTGAGCCCGTTACGGCTCCGCGCCCCGGTCACGCCGACCTGACGGGAATTCAGAAATTCGATTTGTCTGATGTGCGTGATGTGCTGGAGCGTGCTTCCGCCCGGGAAACAGCCGGGCGGGTCGCCGCCGGGGCATTGTGTAAACAACTGCTGAAACAGTTCGGCATTAGAATATTTTCCCATACGATAGCCATTGGCTACATAATGGCTGAAAACACAACCCGGAATGAGGAAGAAACGGAATCTTCAGTGCTGCGTTGCAGGGATGCGAAGCAGGAAGCGGAAATGATGCTGTTGATTGAAAATGCCGGAACCGCGGGAAATACTGTGGGCGGCATTTCTGAAATTATCGCCAAAAATCTTTGTCCCGGTCTGGGTACTTACACTCAGTGGGATCGACGTCTCGACGCCCGGATTGCCGAAGCGTTAATGTCGATACCTTCAGTAAAGGGCGTTTTTATCGGAGATGAGGATATCAGTTTGCGTCCGGGCTCGGAAGCTCAGGATGAAATTGACTATAGATCGTCTGAAGGATTTTATAGAAAGAGCAATCACGCCGGCGGCATCGAAGGAGGCATGAGCAACGGCGAGGACCTGGTGGCACGAATTCATGTAAAACCCCTGCCCTCCCTTGGTCGTCCATTGAAATCAGTGGATATAATAAGCAAAAAGAGTGTAGATGCTCAAAAGGAACGTGCCGATGTCTGTGTGGTTCCGGCAGCCGGAGTGGTCGGAGAAGCCATGTTGGCGTTTGTACTGACACAGGCACTGACCGAAAAATTTGGCGGCGACTCCATTGACGAAATTAAAATAAATTATCAACAATACCTGAAAAAACTATGAACAATATTTTCCTGATCGGATTCATGGGCAGCGGCAAAGACAGCGTGGGTAGGGAAATCGCCCGGCAGTCGGGTTTGACCTTTATCTCCAGCGATACAATGATTGAACTGTCTCAAGGACAAACAATCAGCGACATTTTTTCTCGAAAAAGCGAAGCCTACTTCCGGCGCCTGGAAAAACGAGCCTTACAATCTATTAAAGGACTTCAGAACGTTGTCCTTGCCACTGGCGGCGGATTGGTGATCGATGAGAAAAATCGTCGGCTGCTGTCCCGGATGGGAACAGTTATTCACCTCGCAGTGGACTCAGACACAGTGAAACAGCGTTTGCACAACGATCGGTCACGACCATTATTAAAAGAATGGAATGCCGTTGAGCGATTGTTGTCCGAACGTCAAGGCATATATGATTTTGCCGATGTGGTAGTTGAGACAAGCTCAAAAACTCCCGGGCAGATTGCCGAAACTATTCTTTCAAAAGTGAAAATAAAAGAGCCTCAAAAGACCGCCTCAACACCGGAAACTATCAATGTAAAAACTCCCACCGCAGCTTACAAGGTCGTTGTTGGTGAATATGCAGTAGCTCAATTAGCAGAGTTCCTGCCGTTAAAACCAAAACGCTGCGCCATTATCAGTAATCCACTGGTAGCGGCTCTATATCTCGATATGGTGACGGATCAGTTGAATAAAGACGGGATTGAGACTGTTCCGGTGATTATCCCCGATGGCGAGCAATATAAAACATTGAAAACGGTATCAAAGATTTACGACGTTTTGCTAAAACATCATTTTGATCGTTCGGATTTGGTGATCGGACTGGGGGGCGGGGTAATTACCGATATTGCCGGCTTCGTTGCGGCGACTCTGAAACGGGGCTGCCGGCTTATTCAGATACCCACAACGCTGCTGGCTCAGGTTGACGCCGGCATTGGCGGCAAGACCGGAGTCAATCATTCACAGGGAAAAAATCTGATCGGTAGTTTCTATCAGCCCGATTTGGTACTGGCTGATATTAATTTTTTACAAACCCTGCCCGAGCGGGAATTTCGTAACGCCCTGGCGGAAGTCATAAAAATTGCAATGATCAGGGATAAGAAATATTTTGAGATATTAGAGACCCGGCGCGATCAGATTCTGGCCAGGAATCCGCAGCTGCTGCAGAAAATCGTTACCCGGGCTATTCGACTTAAACGGGATATCGTACAGGCGGATGAAAGGGAACTAAACGATCAGCGGGCGCTTTTGAATTTTGGACATACTATCGGGCATGTTTTCGAAGCCGCCTGCCGGTACAGAGGTTTAAAACACGGCGAAGCGGTAGCCATAGGAATGGTTTGGGAAGCCCGCTTTGCCGGTCAATTGAGTGGTATTGGTGAATCGAATATCCGGCGACTGGTATCGTTGATCGACGGTTATGGATTACCGGTTGAATTTCGCGGGAAATTACCTGCCGATCTGGTACAGCGCTACATTATCCAGGATAAAAAAGTACGCAATGGCAAACTCAATCTGCCGGTGGTCAGCGCTATCGGCGAATGTCACATAAAGGAGATTGAATGGGAACAGTTCTTATCATTCATGGACCAAATTTAAATCTGCTCGGTAAACGAAAACCGGAGGTTTACGGTACATTAAGTCTCGACGAGATCAACCGAAAGATTCGGGAATATGCCGACTGTAAAGGTGTTTCGGTCGATATCAGGCAATCAAATCATGAAGGAGACATCATTGATGCCATTCAGCAATCAGGAGGGGTGACCGGGATTATATTAAATCCCGGTGGTTTTACTCACACATCGGTAGCCATTCGCGACGCCGTGGAAGCGACGGATGCACCGGTCATTGAAGTACATTTGAGCAATATTTACAGCCGGGAAGATTTCCGCCGGAAATCGTTGATTGCGCCCCTGTGCCGGGGACAGATTAGCGGGTTGGGCTGGCAAGGCTACATTTTGGCATTGAAATATTTTATAAAAAACAAATGATTATAATCAAGGAGCAAAGAATATTATGTTAATTGTAATGGATGATTCAGCAACAGAAAAAGAGATAAAGCGAGTCACTAAACTTATCAAGGAAATGGGTGGAAACGTCCATCCTATCTCCAATGGGCAGGAGGTTTCCATGGGTATTACGGGGAATGAATCGCCCCTGAAAGTCGCTGAAATTTCCCAGATGCCGGGCGTCAAGAACGTCAATAATATTAGCAAACCCTATAAACTGAGCAGCCGGGAAATGAAAGCCAAGAATACTATCGTAAAGGTTGGGGACGTAGAAATTGGCGGAAAGGGTCTGGCAATGATTGCCGGTTCTTGTGCCGTGGAGACCGTGGAAGGCACCAACGAAGGCGGTCGCTTGTTGAAAATGCTGGGCGCCAAACTTCTCAGAGGCGGCGCTTTTAAACCGCGCACATCGCCCTACTCTTTTCAGGGATTGGGCAAACGGGGGCTGGAAATACTGGCAGACGCCCGTGAATTGATTGGCATACCGGTTGTCTCTGAAGCACTGGATACCGAAAATTTTGACCTGGTGGAAGAGTATGTGGATCTTATTCAGATCGGCGCCCGCAATATGCAAAATTATTCCCTGCTGAAACGAGCCGGAAAATCTTCCAAACCGATCCTGTTGAAGCGCGGCATTTCAGCGACGATCGATGAATTTCTACTCGCGGCGGAATACATCATGGCGGGAGGCAATTACAACGTTGTCCTCTGCGAACGGGGCATTCGTACATTTAATGACTACACCCGCTATACCCTGGATATCAGCAGTATTCCCGAACTGAAACTTTTGTCTCACCTGCCGGTACTTGTGGATCCAAGCCATGCTTCAGGTCGGCGTGACATGATTATTCCGTTATCCAAGGCGGCTATTGCTGCCGGTGCTGATGGGATCATGGTAGAAGTCCACCCTTTCCCGGAAAAAGCGCTCTCCGATGGCTACCAATCGATCACTTTTGAACATTTTACCGAGTTGATGAAGGAACTGCGTACAATCGCCAAAGCTGTCGGTCGGAGTCTATGATATGGCAGATGTTTTTCTCTCAAAATTAGAACAAATGCCTGGCGAAATGACTGTTCCCGGTGATAAATCCATCTCTCACCGTGTGGCGATGATTGGCAGTATCGCTGAGGGAGTCAGCGTTATCAAGAATTTTTCCTCGGCAATAGACTGCTGCACGACAATAAATTGTATGCGAAAATTAGGCGTCGATATCCGGGAAAGCGGCAGTGATTTTGTTATTCAGGGCAAAGGACCGGACAGCTTGCAGGAGCCTGTCGATGTATTGGATTGTGGAAATTCCGGAACATCCATACGCCTGCTGTGCGGACTCCTGGCGGGTCAGAACTTTCCGACGATTCTTACCGGTGATGACAGTCTGCGAAGCCGACCAATGGCCCGGATAATGACACCGCTTAATGAAAACGGCGCCGATCTGCGCGGACGGCAAAACAACCGGTTTGCTCCAATATACATAAATGGCAAAAGGCTGACGGCTATCGGGTACCATCTGCCTGTTGCCAGCGCTCAGGTGAAGTCGGCTCTGCTGCTGGCGGGACTTTACACCAACGGTAAGGTCGAGATCGTGGAACCTATAACCAGCCGGGACCATACCGAGCGGCTGTTGGAATTTTGTGACGTCGATGTGCTAAAGGGCAAACAGATCATTAGTCTGGGGCCGAATCGTCGCCCCAAAGCCCGCAACTTTGTTGTTCCCGGTGATCTTTCCTCGGCAGCATTCCCAATTGCACTGGCGCTATTGCTAAAAAATGCGAAATTAAAAATACGGGATGTGGGAATTAACCCGTCCAGGACCGGTTTTCTGGATGTGTTGCAAACCATGGGCGCTGAAATTCAAATTGAGAATCGACGGCTACAGTGTAACGAGCCCATAGGTGATATTGTTACAGGTTATTCGAAACTATCGGGTATTGAGGTTGGCGGCAAAACCATTCCGCTGATGATCGATGAGTTACCGCTCCTGGCGGTAGTAGCCACCCAGGCGACAGGTCGAACGGTTATAAAAGATGCCGGTGAGCTGCGGGTTAAGGAAAGTGACCGGATTAGCGCTATTGTTAAAGAACTAAAGAAAATGGGCGCTTCTATCGAAGAAAGCAGCGACGGTTTTATTGTGGAGGGCCCCACGCCGTTGCACGGAACAAGCTGCGCCAGTCACGGCGACCATCGCATTGCCATGGCATTATCGGTGGCGGGCTGGATTGCCGACGGTGAAACTATCATCGGAAATGCAGAATGTGTGGATATTTCTTTTCCGGAGTTTTATAAACTAATGATCTGAAAAAGATTATCTAAAAGCCTTTTGTGAAAAGGCGATTTACAGTGTACGCATTATTCACGGCAAAGGCAACGGAACGCTGCGGAATAGTATTTAGATCGGTTGCAGAAAAACATTAAACATCGAATTTATTCGATGGGATAAAAATATTTTGCAGTGCGCAGTCATTTTCCGCAGATGATATATCATTTTTCCATGTTTCTGAATGACTTTTCACCGGTGATATATTATTTATTGTAACCGCTCGCAGGTGTAAGTAAGGGAAAAGGCGGGGAAAACAAGGAAATATACTTATCCTTCTATTTTTCTTTCCATTTTTCATAGATCCAGTTTAAAGTCTGAAAAATTAATGGAATCGTAAAAAGTATAAAAAACTGTTATTTTGAACAGCCTGTCTCGACCCTTTGGGAAGGTACGAGTAGTTTACCCCGATTTATCGGGGCTTCGCTCATCCGGCAGCTGCCGGACAAATATAATTACTTGTCATATTGCTTTCACTGATTTCGGTTATAATTTAGTCGATTTTGATATTTGTCATTTTGTAGAGTGGTTTCGGAATTTCTTTTTCACGTGTGCAGGCGATTTGTATACGGATAATAATTGCAAAAAGGATTAGTATTTTTTTAGCAGTTGTATTTTCCAAAAGTTTGAAACGGGTTAAAATATTGTGACATAATCCATTTCCTCTTTTGATTTAATCCCATCCAGATGGATTCAATTCCCCGACCCTTGGGTCGTTTCGATCATTCAAACTCATCTAAGGTTCCCCGTGTTGCTTGCGGCGGGGCTGTTCATTTAATCTTTATTCAATCCAATGATTATATGTCGGGTCCCCAATTACCGGAGATTGTTCTTCTTTTTCCGATATACAAATAGGTAGAAGGAACTCCTCCAATTTCTCTACGATTTCCGAAAAAGATAAATGACAATCAATTTTATTACGATTCAGAAATGTTTTCCATTGCACATTCTTTGACTCGTCCAATTTATAATCAGCGCTAAAAACAATTTTATACTTTCCGAGAGGCATTAAACGATTTTTGAAGGTCGTAAATACTGCATCTTTCATCTGCTGATAATTGAATTCGGAATTATTCGAAATATACCAGATATCATAAAAATCCTTCATTCGACTGGTTAAAATATTGTACTTAACTATTGCTTCAAATTTTTCAGCAATCGAGGATTCAAGCGAATATGTTAAAACCGAAGGAATGGCTTGATCCTCTAAAAGAACGGAGAAATCCATTGTGACGGGATGAGGGACGATTTCATCTCCAAAACCGATGTCGAGCCGGAGACGCTTTTGAACTTTAGCTAAAGAACATTCAAAATAAACTCTTATCCCAGGATATTCCGCCTGTTCAGTAATGATTTCAGATGAAACGGAATCAGGGTCAAATATTACACCGTCATCGGCTTTTATAATGAGTATATCCCGGATAATGCTATCTACACGTCCTGGTCATTAGTTATGGTAACTCCGAGGAAATCAATATCTTTAGTCGGACGCAAGCGAGGTGTCTGATTTATCAGAGAAATAGCAGTACACCCTTTAGAATCATGTTGTCTTTATAAGGTGAAACCGATAATCGGTATAGAAATCGTTCCTGAAAATATTGAAGCAATACTGCATTAAAATCCTGACGGGTTGTCCTGGCAATATTCAGCAGTCTTGCCCTGACTGAGGTAGCCATATTTTTGATGTCACCTCTTTTCGTCCTCATTATCCCACCAGAGCCTTTAGATATGGCAGCATAACTGTCTTTACCTGGCAAATTTCAGCATATTCACGCAGGCGATTAATGTTTGCACCTTTCCGTTTGAGATAAGTTTTCAGGGCTTCAATCGCCAGGTCCTCACCCAGTTTTTTACGATAGCGAAACATATCGGCAATCGTTTTTTCAGCAGAATAAATCCTGATTTCGTGGTTTCCAGATTGAATATGCTCAATGCCCGATGTGTAGAAACGCTCCGGAAAGTAGTACTTGCGAATCGGCGGATAAGCGATCTGCGGAAACTTTTCAGACTGCGGTACTGCTATATGAATTTCCGACGGATTGAATGTTGTCAGACCATGGTAATCAAGAGCGGAGATCAGACAGATTACACCCTTGGGTATTGCCTGCATGACATCAATATAACTATCAGGAATGCTGTTTGATTCAAACATATCTACCAAACGATAAAGCCCGGGTTTGATTTTTTCAATAATACCCTCTTCAACCAGATTGGCAATATCACGGGTATGAAAAGACGCCGCTTTCAGGTCTTTCATCCTTACATACCCACTGTGTGTTTTAAAATATTGAATAATTGTTTCCATAAGCCCCGGTTCTATTTTTCTGTTAATATAATACATTTACAGAAATAATGAACCATATTTTAATAGTTCAATTTCATTACCTCCAAATAATTGAGCATAACAGTTTTAATACTTTTTACGATTTCATCAAATTTGAACATTTTACAGACAATCTAATACTTTATCACTCTATATCACTCCACCACTCCAGATCCATAAGTATGGGGATTTAAAAATCAAGTTTCGGTTATCGGTTTTTAATCTTTTCGATCTCCCAGGGCAGGATAATTCTCCCTTTTTGATTCAGATCTTCACGAACTCTCATAAAGCATAAACCGATATAGCGATCCGAGCCGTTTATTTTCCGAACCCATTTATCGTAGGGCGTGTCAAAAG
>JAGHBC010000137.1 GCA_021161185.1 Fidelibacterota bacterium | reverse complement strand
TTCATGAAAATGGAGAAACTTTGGCAATAAGAAGTGAATGTCAGGGAGTTTGTGGAAAGGTCTTTAATGCAGTAGGAGTGGCTATCCCACCTACAATAAGAGAATTGTAGAAATTATAGAAAAACAATTGTAGTGCCAAGAAAAAATTAATGCCACGTAAGTACTTGTTTTTATTGAATGCAAATTTTATAAGTGTAGAAGATCAGTATTGCATTAATTCTCTGCCTGTTTACGATAATCAGCTTTGCCGGCGATATTATGGTGATTGCCCACCGTGGTTTTTCCGGGGTTGCTCCCGAAAATACCATGGCGGCGTTTCAGGCCGCTGTTGACCTCGGTGTTGGATTTGAACTTGATGTCATGCAATGCGCCACCGGCGAGGTGGTTATTATTCATGACGATACCGTTGGCCACACAACAGATGGCGAAGGAGCCATTGGTGAGATGTCGCTGGAAGAGATTCGCTTATTGGATGCGGGCAGCTGGTTTGGGGAGAAGTTCGCCGGCGAACCGATTCCTACTTTACGCGAGGTGCTTGAGCGTTTCGGCGGCGTGGTTCCCATTGATATAGAGATTAAGGACTGTGATTCCCTTGAGTCCCTGGCCAATGCGGTGGTCGCGGAGATCGAACGCGCCGGTGTGGTTGACCGGGTTTTAGTCACGTCCTTCAATCCGTATATATTGCTTCGTGTGCAGGAACAAAATCCCGCGATTCTTCGGGGTATGCTGACCGGGACTTTCAAGGACGAAGACCTGACCTTCATTGAAAAGTTTGTCCTGCGCCGGTTGCTGTTTCGCGGCAAAGTTAAGCCGGCCACAGTCGCGGCGGAGCGGGTGTGCATTAATAAGCGTAAAGTCAGGAAGTGGCACCGCCAGGGCTATGAGGTTCTTGCCTGGACAGTGAACGATGAAGCCGAGATGCGGCGGATGATAGACGCCGGCGTGGACGGCATCATTACCGATAATCCCGCCAAGTTACTGGAGTTGCTTGAAAAATATTAATGTAACTGTACGAGTTGCAAACCGCTAAAATCCATAGTTATTGAAAGGGAATTGATTATGCTGTTCCGGCGATTGATAATTGTTCTGATTTTAATGTTTGGTTTGCAGCCCTCCGTGACGGCCGGTGAAGCGCTCAGTTTTTTCCCGGAGTTGGCGGAATGGGGCGCTGCGGGCGGGACTTTCTATTTGGCCCGGCGTCTGGACCATCAACCGGCCAGGAACAGCCGAACAATTTTTAATCAAGCAATTAATAAACCTTTTCGGGAAAATACGGTTTCCAGCTCGCAACTCTACGCCGTCGCCGGCAACGCCCGTGCTTCAGCAATTATCCCGATGATGAACGGCTTGATGCGAATAAATTCTTTCCCTCCGGGCATACGTCAATTGCTTTTGCCCTCGCCGGCTACAGCTCGCTATATGTATTGGATCATTTCGGCGGCGGCGCGCAAACATTTCAGTGGTTGTATGTGGCCGGCAGTCATGGGCTGGCGGCTTATGTGGGTTATACGCGCATTACGGACAACCGCCACTTTTTATCAGATGTGATTGCCGGCGGGCTGTTAGGCAGCGGCGTCGCCTGGCTGGTCTATGAATATCAGCAGCACAATATTACGTCTGAAAAATTGACCAATGACGTCACCAGGTCAGCGCTGCCCTTTTATATGACGGTATCGATTCCGTTGTGAGCCTGGCTGCCTCTTGTTAAAGAACGCCGGAGATCAGAGAGAATTAAGGAGCTGTTTCACATTACTTCTCAGGCAAATTTTTTGATATGTTATCCTGTAAAAGCCGGGCGTCCTGCTTGATGATTGCGGCGTCTTTTGAAAGGTTTTTTGGCTGAATTTCATGGATCTCCCGGAGCTTGGCTAAAGCTTCCTCTCTACGATCTGTTTCCAGGTATATCTCGGCAAGCCAGAGACGCGGCAGTAACAGTTCGGGATACATTCGCAAAGCCGTTGAAAGGCTCTTTTCGGCATTTTCAAAATCCCTTAACCGGTAATAACACAAGCCCTCATTAATAAAAATATTCTTATCGTTAAATGTCGCTTTGGATTTTCGCAACAGCAGCAGGGCTTTTTCAGGCTGATTGGTGTAAGCATAGGCCGAGCCGAGATGAAAAAGCAGTTCGCCAGTATCGGGCAGTTTTCGTTGAGCCTGGCAATATTTCTCAATACTCTTCTCATAATATCCGGCTTTGAAATAAGCCTGTCCCTGTCGCCAGTTGATGTAAGCGCTTCCTTTCAGAAAAACATAGAAAATCGTGAAACCCAGGAATACTACTGCAGCTACCCGAAGTAATATCCGATTACGGAACGAGATTATCGTTGTCGTCGGATTTCCGGTTATTTTTATTCCTTGTGAAATCATTCCGATAAAGAATAGGAAAATGATCTGAATGGCAATGTTGCGTAAAGGATTATCAACGATAGAATGCAAGCAAACGACGGACAACGAAACGCCCAGCGCTTTGACCAGAGATGGCGCACTTGATCCGTTTCCGGATTTATTTTTTAGGTGCAACCAACAACGCCACAGGATTACGAGAAAAAAAATGCAAAAGAGCGCGCCGGTCAAACCGTTTTCCGCCAATACCTGGAGATATTCATTATCAGCCTGTTTCATATTGGCGGCATGACTGAAAAAGGCGGAATTTTGGACATTATCGAAAAAATCCGCCTGATAATTCAGATACTCCACCGGGAATCGCTGAAAGCCGATACCGAAAACCGGGTGAGAGACAAACATATTCCAGGTTATCCGCCAGACAAACCACCGACCGATTACCGAATCCCGGTTAAGATTGATAAGCCCGTAAATCATTGCCAGCCCGATCGCAATAACATCCATGCAAGCAATCAGGCAAGTCAAACGATTCTTGAATATCTTCTGCCATATTGTTTTTATTGATTGAAAATTGATGATTATAAGGCTTCCCAATAACGCCAGCCAGGCGCCGCGGCTTTCTGTCATTATAAGGGCAACGACCATGATGAACAATCCGATACCGGTGAGGACCTTCCATTTGATTTCTCTGACTACTTTTAATATAGCGAGACCTAATGGAAATATCATTGCCAAATAACCAGCCATAATATTGGCATGTCCGAGAGTGCCGACCACTTTCGGGCCGAATGTCACCATGCCATGCGGATGCAGGAAATCCTGCCCGCAATATTGCAGGATTCCATAAAACGCAATCAAAACAGCGATTAAAAACAAACCGGCAGCGATGTTTAAAAAATACCGGAAATATTCCTTTTTACTCTCAAAGGAAAGCGATTTTATAAGCAAATAGAACAGGACAGTATAAAACGGGAGCCTGAGATTTTCTGTTGGACTATGTAAAAATATTATCGCAAACCATCCCGGAAGCAACAGACCGGTTATAACAATGGCATCCATCCAATGAAGATGAATGATTGTTTCTTTTCGAAATAATTGGATTACGAGAACTGCCGCGACGGCTATCTGAAAAAACAGTTCTTTGGGATAGTAAAAATCCCACATCATCCGGTTGCAGATGACCAGCGGCATCAACCAAACGGTCAATCCCAGACCATAACCGACCGCATTACCTCCGATAATTTTTAAAACTTTGTTCACTGTCCGATCAATCGGTCAGATCAGATAAAAATCCGGACACGTCTTAATTTCCCGGTTCAATAAACCTCACTTCATCAATAAAATTCTCTGGTTCGCCGCATATTTCGGAGTGATTATTCTGACGAGATAGATACCGCTGACGACGCTTTCACCGGCCTGGTTGACGCCGTTCCATGTAATCGTATAATTTCCGGCAGGATAGTTTGATTTTATACTACGCCAAATCTCACGCCCGGTCAGATCGTAAATAGTGATC
>JAGHBC010000071.1 GCA_021161185.1 Fidelibacterota bacterium | reverse complement strand
CCCAGCTCCCGCATCCGGTAGGTAGTGACTTCGGAATTTCTTCCGGATATAATTGCCACGGGAAAGTTGACCGCTTTCAAAAGAGCAAAGCCGGCGCCGTCCAGAACGTGGAATTGTTTAAATTCAGCGCCATCGCTGCCGACAAAAAGCGAACCGTCGGTAAAGACTCCGTCAACATCGGAAATGATCAGCTTAATCTTGCGAAGCTGCCGGTTTAATTTATCAGATGTCATAAAATTCCTTTACTGTATCCTTAATCCGAACCAATTCCGTTATCAAAGTAGCAAGCTCATTTAGAGGATATTGGGTAGCGCGATCGCTTTTAGCCTGATCGACATTATCATGTACTTCCATAAAAATTCCATCCACACCTGCAGCAACCATTGCCCGGGCCATGCCGGGAATGAATTGCCGGTTCCCACCGGTTATCTGACCTCCGGGAATCTGGACGGAATGAGTGGCGTCAAAAATTACCGGATAACCGGTCTGCTGCATAATAGGAACCGCTCTCACATCGGATAATAAACCACCATACCCAAAGCTGGTTCCCCGGTCGGTAAGCAGGATATTCTTATTCCCGGTGGATTCAATTTTTCGAACAATGTGCTTCATGTCCCCGGGCGCCAGAAATTGTCCTTTTTTTACATTAACTACTTTACCGCTTTTTCCCGCCGCTATCAGCAGATCGGTCTGACGACATAAAAACGCCGGAATTTGCAAAACATCGACAACCTCGGCAGCCGGGATAGCATGAGACACTTCGTGAATATCGGTTAGTACCGGTATATTAAATTTATGCCTGACTTCAGCCAAAATTTTTAAACCTTCCTCCAGCCCCGGACCTCTGAAAGAATCAACCGACGTCCGGTTTGCCTTATCATAGGATGCCTTAAAAACAAAGATTTGCCGCAATTTAGTCATAATTCTTTGCAACTGCTCCGCCATAAATAGGGTATGATCGCGGCTTTCAATAACACAGGGTCCTAAAATGAAAAGCAGCGGTTGCTGTTTTCCAACCCATATATTTTTAATTGCAACCTCAGCCATTGTCTATCTTCTCTTTCCGGTACTGAAGGGCGGCTTTGACAAACTCTCTGAAAAGAGGATGAGCCCTGTTAATGCGTGATTTCAATTCCGGATGAAACTGGCAAGCAACAAACCATGGGTGAGCGGGTAATTCGATCATCTCAACCAGATTTAGATCTTTATTCACGGCTCCCACAATTAATCCCTTTTCCAATAAACACGGTAGAAATTCATTATTTACTTCGTAGCGATGGCGGTGACGTTCGGATATTTTTTCGGTCCCATAAATCTTATAGGATTTTGTGCCGGGTTGAATTTCCGCCGGATACGCTCCTAAACGCATAGTTCCGCCCTTGCCGGAGACGCTTTTCTGAGCTTCCATCAAATCGATAACCGGGAATGGGGAATCACTGTTAAATTCCGTACTGTTGGCATCTTTTAGATCACAAACATTGCGGGCAAATTCAATCACAGCACATTGCAAACCCAGACAAATCCCCAAAAACGGGATATTATTTTCCCGGGCTATTTTTATTGCCGAAATTTTTCCTTCGATTCCACGATCACCAAATCCACCCGGCACCAGTAAACCGTCAATGCCTTTAAAAGATTCTTCCGAGTTTTCACACCGAATATCATCGGCTTCAACCCAGCGAATGTTAACCCGGCAATCATTTTCCACCCCGGCGTGAATAAATGACTCGGTAATGGATTTATAAGCATCATGGAGTTGGGTATATTTCCCGCAGACCATAATCGTTGTCTCTTTCGACGGATTTTTAACCCTATTTACAAATTTTTCCAGAGATTTCAGGTCGGGTTTTTTTCGAGGTAATTTCAAGGCGCTAAGCACCTGATCACCAAGCAGCTGAGCATTGTACATGAGCGGTATTTCATAAATTGTCTCTGCATCGAATGCCTCTATTACCGCTTGTCGGGCAACATTACAAAATAAAGCGATTTTTTTCCTGACCGACTCGTTAAAATGGCGATTTGTCCGGCATAACAATATATCGGCTTGAATCCCGATCTCCCGTAAACGCTGAACGCTGTGTTGGGTCGGTTTGGTTTTAATCTCCCCACTGGTTTCTATATAGGGCACCAGTGTCAAATGAACATTTATACAATTTTCACTGCCTGCATCCAGTCGAAACTGCCGGATTGCCTCTAAAAACGGCAAACTCTCAATATCTCCGACAGTTCCACCGACTTCGGTAATTACAACATCATATTTTTTGTCCCGGTTAACTTCGACGATCCGCCGCTTAATTTCATCGGTAATGTGGGGAATAACCTGAACTGTGGCGCCCAGATAATCTCCCCGCCTTTCCCGGGTAATGACCGTGTTATAAACTTTACCGGTTGTGGTATTATTCCGGCAACTCATGTCCTCATCGATAAAACGCTCATAATGTCCCAGGTCAAGATCGGTCTCGCTGCCATCTTCCAAAACATAAACTTCACCATGCTGATAGGGACTCATGGTTCCGGGGTCCACATTAATATAGGGATCAAATTTCTGAATAGTTACCTGATATCCCCGGGCTTTCAACAGATAACCGATGGAAGCACTGCTGATTCCTTTACCCAACCCGGAAATAACACCGCCGGTAACAAAAATATATTTTGTCGGAATATCAGATTTCACGGGATTTTAACATCCTTTCCGCTTGTTTGATGTCTGCCGGAGTATCAATTCCAAAAGAAAAATTTCTGGTTACGACAACATGAATCCTGTCCCCATTTTCCAGAATCCGAAGCTGCTCAAGCTGTTCCACCTTTTCAAGAACAGATGGCGGCATCTCAATAAATTGCATAAGGTAAGATTTCCGGTAAACATACAGCCCGATATGCACCATCGCCGGATGAGATACCATATCTATTGCAGAGCGGACAAAGGGAATATTTTGACGTGAAAAATAGATGGCTTCACTATTTTTATTAATCAGCACTTTCACCATATCGGGATTGACTAACTCTTCCTCAAGCACCCCTTTCCGGGCGGCTGTTACCACCTGTATCTCCGCATTCGCATTAAATGTTTCAACAGCCTGATCGATTATTGCCGGTTCCAAAAACGGTTCGTCACCCTGTATATTAGCAACAATATCATAATCAAGTGAACGCGCCGCAAAGGCGCAGCGGTCGGTGCCGGAAGGCAAATCCGGAGGCGTCATCACCGCATTTCCGCCAAACTTTTGAACGGTTTCAATGATTCTCTCGTCATCGGTTGCAACAATCACGAAATCAAGGCTTCGGCATTTCAGGACATTCTCATAGACATGTTGAATTAATGGTTTACCGACAATCATGACCAGAGGTTTCCCCGGCAGCCGGGTCGACGAAAAGCGCGCCGGGATGATCCCTGCCGCCCTCATTGCATACTATCCTTATTTACCAATGGCGTTTTTTTGAATGCATTCTTACTCTCAGGAAAATAAAACCCGCCTGCTTGCTCCTGCCCTGCAAACCATATTCCGGCGAGATTAGCTTTATTTTCCACTCTCTTTTCCCTAACCATCTGTTTTCTTCATTCACCTTTCACTAACATGCCGACCAATTTACTGATTTTGCTTTCCTAAAGCAAGCATAGCAAATAGCTGGCACAATTCTTGACAAACAATCATCTATGATGGTTTTTTTAAATAATGATGGTCTCGTAAAAAGGCCCGAAGCTGTCATTCTGGGGCAGCGGAGCAACAAAGAATCTTGTCGATAATTGGCTGAGATTCTTCATTCGTACCTCATTCAGAATGACATGCAGAATGACATGATTTATACTTTTTACGAGACCATCAAATAATGTCTGATACAATCTTGATGGCTTCGGAAAAAGTATAAAAATTCAGTAACCGGCTTCACAAGTTTAGCTTATATTTTCAATTGGTAGGATAATTGAAAATGAATCAGAAAATGGTGTTTATGAACTCACTTGAAAAATATTTTCAGAAATTTCGAAAAAAAATCATCGGCAATGAATTTAAATATCATTTCCCCTCAGGGGAGAAACCGATCATTTATGCCGATTGGGCTGCCAGTGGTAGGCTTTATAAACCTATTGAGGATTACATTACCAATGAGCTGGGACCTTTCGTCGCTAATACTCACACGGAAAGCACCCTCACCGGCACGGTAATGACCTCTGCCTACCATCAGGCTCATGACATAATCAAAAAACATGTCAATGCATCAAAAGATGATGTCCTGCTTTTTGCCGGATTCGGCATGACGGCGGTGATCAACAAATTCCAGCGCATCCTCGGATTACGCATTCCCGAAAAGTATAAAGACCGGATCAAACTGTGTGAAAACGAGCGCCCCCTGGTCATTATTACACACATGGAACACCATTCCAACCAGACCACCTGGGAAGAATGTTGTGTAGACGTAGCCATACTCTGTAAGGAATCCAACGGCACACCCAATCTTGATCACTTGCGGAATATTCTGGAAATGAATAAAGACCGCAATCTGATTATCGGCTCCTTTACCGCCTGTTCAAATGTCACCGGCATTGTCACGCCGATCCATGAAATGGCGGCAATCATGCACAAATACAACAGACTCTGCTTCGTGGATTATTCCGGCTCCGCGCCCTATGTTGAAATCAACATGCACCCCGAGAAAAAAAATCAGCAACTGGATGCAATCTTTTTCTCGCCTCATAAATTTTTGGGCGGACCGGGATCGTCCGGGGTCATCTTATTTAATAAAAACCTCTATCACAATGTCGTCCCCGATCATCCGGGCGGCGGAACTGTAGCGTGGACAAATCCATGGAAGATGCATCGGTTTTTCGACGATATTGAGGTGCGGGAAGATGGTGGTACACCCGGCTTTTTACAGGCAATCCGCGCGGCGCTTGCCATATTGCTTAAAGAGCAAATGGGCGTTGAAAAGATGATCGAACGCGAACATTTACTTGCAAACAGATTCCTCAATCATCTGGAAGCTATTGAGCGGATCAACATACTTGAACCTCAAAATCGGGATCGGATAGCATTTATATCATTTTTTTCGCGGGATATCCATCATAACTTATTTGTTCGGCTGCTAAATGACCGGTATGGAATTCAAACCCGGGGCGGTTGCCTTTGTGCAGGAACATACGGGCACGTATTACTGCATATCGATATAGAAAAGTCTAAAGAAATTACTGAAAAGATCGACCATGGCGATCTGAGCGTCAAACCCGGCTGGGTGCGCGTTTCACTTCACCCGACAATGACAGAGGCAGAAGTGGATTTTATTGCCGCCGCTATCCGGGAAATCAGTGAAAACCATTCGGAATGGCAAAAGGATTACCGCTTCGATCCGCATGTCGGCGATTATGAACGAATTGACGGATATTCGGTAAAAATGGATATCGTCAATGATAAAAATATATAAGCGTTCACGGATTTAAGTGTGACGGTTTCGTAAAAAGGGGAAAAATATGTCATTCTTGAACGAAGTGAAGAATCTTTATAATATTGTTCATAAAGGCATTAGAGATTCTTCGTTATCACTCAGAATGACACTTCCAGGACTTTTTACGAAATCATCAAGTGTAATTAAGGAAAAATGGAAAAAGTAGTCATTTATCGAAAAATTTTTTATCACCATAATGAAACTCCCAATCGTAGCAAGCTGCGTGGTATTCTTTTCCATTTTAGATAATTTATGGTGTTGTCTCAACCGCAATATTATCAAGATATTGAGATAATACCTGAATTTATTCAGAGAACCTAATCGTCAAAAATATTTAACTGATTCATCAGTTTTTCAACTTTATGGATAGACTCTATTTACATCTTTAGAATATTGTGTAACCAATCTAAACAAGAATAATCTGATTAAAGGTGGTTGTAAATAATATTCCGCCGCGCTTTTAGCCAGTTATAACTAAAACAGGATACCCGTGAAAAACCCCAAAATATTCAAAACTTTTCTGAAGGAGCATAAAATGACAGTAAGAATCATTGCAACGATAATTGGCGGAGCGTTAGGTTTTGTCTATTATAAATTCATCGGTTGCCGGTCCGGCGCCTGTCCCCTGACCGGTAATCCCTATATCGGCAGTATTTGGGGCGCTTTGATCGGCTTTATCATCTCCGGTTAAAATATTGCCATCTTTGTCAGGCTAAAGTAGCTCTGCTAAATTTTCCATTATTTCACCTTAAAAATAATTATCGGTAAATACTCCGATTATACACTCTCCATATCACGGTTACGGAGCGAGAATAAAACCTACTCGCTTTATAAATCCATTATATTTATTAATTATTTGTGTTATATTTAGTCAAATATATAAGGAGTTTTCCAATGCAAAAGATGTATTTTACCCCCTCTGAGTATCAAAGATCACAACTCAAAATGTTTTATAATTGATAGAAATACATCACCTTATCAGTTTGAAATGACCTTTTAGGAAGCTATAATGATTCCACGTAAAAATCTGCTCCGGGCGCTCCGCAAATCCACATCTCAACCCCTTTATGCCGGTCAAAACTTTATTCACCGGTTTAAATCTACCCTGTCATATCATCTGTATAACGGCAAGAGCTATTGGCCCGAGACAATCTCACTCTTTTTGACATATAAATGTAATTTGCGCTGTTTGATGTGCGGTCAATGGGGCGAGAACGGCGCATTTAACGAATTTGGCAATGCATTGTTGAAACAGCGTTTATCCCTGGAGGATATTCAGGCGATTATTGATAATGTTAAATTTTTTAAACCGAATATAACCCTATTTGGCGGCGAACCCATGCTACACCCGGACTGGATTCAAATTGTTGAGGCGGTAAAACGGGCCGGCTTGCGATGTAATATCGTTACAAACGGAACTCTGGTACAGAATTACGCTAAAGAAATTATTAAGTCGGGGCTTGATGAAATTATTTTTTCTCTGGACGGTCCTGAAGACATTCACGACCGGATACGCAGAGTTCCCGGTACATTTCAAAGGTCAATTAAGGGGTTTGAAATTCTCAATGATCTGAAGCAGAAGCAAAAGAGAAAGAAACCCATTATAAACATTAACAGTACTCTCTGGGAAGAAAATTACAGGTTTATCGATGACACCATAGATATTGCAAATAGAGTTCAGGCAAAGGGTTTGACCTTTCATCATCTTTTATTCCTCGCAAAACCAACAGTTCGGGACTTTATCCGGTTTTTCGAAAATCGTTTTCAGCAAAGCCCCACTGACTGGATCGGCTTTGCGCATGATACGCCTCCTGAAATCGATGTGGATTTTCTGATCGGAAAGATAAATGAAATCCGAAAGAGAAAATCCTCTATGGATGTCAGTTTTTTCCCCAATCTTGACGACGATGAAGTTCGTCAATGGTATAACCAGTTTGAGTTTAAATCGCATTCTTATAAAAACCGCTGTCTTAGTTTGTGGATGACGGCTTATATCTTCCCTGACGGAAGTGTCCGTCCTTACCATTCCATGAACTTTACACCGGGAAATATCCATGAAACACAATTTACCCGAATCTGGAATAATCCGACTTATCGGGATTACCGGAAGTATATTAAAGAACATAAGCGGTTTACTATATGCTCTAAAGGATGTACGGAATTCTTCAGATATTAAGATCAGATAAATAATTGACTTAGAATCTGCTAATATTTAAATTGCAACGGAGAGAAGAAAATTATGAAAACAAAAATTCTTATCGTTGATGACGAACATGAAATTGTTGAACTATTAGAAGACTTACTGCTCCATAAGGGTTACGATATCGCCAAAGCATATTCTCAGGAGGAGGCTAGGAGGCAAATAGAGGCTTTTATGCCATCTCTGATATTGCTGGACATTAAACTTCCCGATGGTGACGGAGTGGTTTTTTTAAAGGAGATCAAACAGAACCATGCTGATGTTGATGTTATCATGATTACCGGACTAGCCGATAAAGAAATTGCCTTAGAAGCCTTGAAAAACGGAGCCGCCGACTACATTACAAAGCCTATCGATTTAGACTATCTGACAAATAGTGTCTTGGCGAAGGTGATCACCGGTCTCTACTCGAATCAGTAATTTAACTGTTTTTACCTTTCGGAAAGACATCGGCAATGAAAATTGTTGAATGTAAAACAAACGCAAAGTTGGTATAAGCACAAATGAACACAAAACCTATTATCACAGCCGGATTGATTGTTTTAAGTTCCTTCATATTGGTTTTTGCCCAGGAAATACAACTTGTTAATAGTGAAGAAAATGCCATGATTGTCCTGCAACCGGCTGACAGAATCACTATTTCATATATTGATGTCGGGCCCCAGGGTAATCCGATCGAACGCAGTAATGTTTTCACAATTCGACCGGACGGGACAATATTTCATGAACTCCTTGGGAGCGTTTCAATTGCAAATATGACAATTATGGAAGCTGAAGAACTTTTAACTCAGAAATTTTCACAATTTTTCACCCAACCGAAAGTAGCACTCAGCGTCCTTGAAAAAACCAGTATTAAAGTCATCCTATACGGCGAAGTCTCCAGAATCGGCGTCTTTCCGGTAAAACCAAATACGACTATAGCCGAGTTCATCATCGAAAAAGGAGGCACCACCCCTGATGCCGACATTACCAGAATCGCAATTTCCCGCAATGACGGCAGCAAGATTATATTTAACATGGAGCGATATTTATATTCAAATGAGCCAATAAACAATGTCGTTTTGAAGGACAAGGATAAAATTATTGTACCTCGTTTAAAAGTGCAGGAAAAATACGGCAAACTATCAAAAAACTATATTTTACAATATGGCAACGTTCTCGAAATAAGTATCAATGAAATGGCGCTCATGGAAACAAATCCCGCCCGGTCGGAAAGTTATATTGTGGATAGCGAAGGTAATATTTTCCACCGTTTATTCGGCTCGGTTCATTTGGGTGGTATAACAGTTGATAAAGCTCAGGGCGTACTAACAGAAATGGCAAAACAATATTACCGCGAGCCCGTCGTTAGCATCGATGTAATTGAATTGAGTTCAAGGAACGTATTCGTTTTTGGCGAAGTATTACGACCCGGAATATATCCCATAGAAGGCAACGTCCGGTTAGCGGAATTCCTGGCTAATATCGGCGGGATGACGGACGCCGCCGATCTTCGTGAAATAGTTGTTACCAGGAAACAGGGCAAACCGGTTGTTTTTGACATGAATGATTTTCTGTTTAAACGCAACGACAGGAAGAATATATTTTTGGAGGACGGCGATCGTATTATTGTTCAAAAACGACAAAGAGGAATGTTTGTTAGATTATCGGAAAAACTGCAACCCTTCTCCACCATGACTTCATTATTATCGAGTATAGTAATGATTTACCTTTACACTACTACAAAATAAATAAGCAGAAGAGATATTTGATGGCACAATATGAACTGAATCTTCGAGATTACTGGCGAATAATCAAGAAAAAGAGACTAATCGTTATCGTCTCGGTTATTATGCTTGGCGGTTTCAGTTTTTTCTTCGCTATGATGAATAAACCCGCGCCACTGTATCAGGCAACCACGACCCTGAAAGTAGAAAAATCGACCGATCTAACCGGATTATATCTTTATAGCATTTCATGGAGCGGCGGAGATGATCTGGCAACACGATCGGAGATAATCAAAAGCTATCCCATGATTGAAAAAGCCGCTCAGGCAATGGGGCTTTTGGATTCAACCCTTACGACTGAAGAAATTCGTAATAATAAGAAATATTTTGATATTGTTGAAAAGTTAAAATCTCGGGTAAAAACCGAGCAAGAGGGTTATACCAATCTTATAAATATTAGAGTTACGGATTATAATCCTCAAAGAGCCGCCGATCTTGCAAACTCTCTCGCAAAAGTATACATCGAAGAAAGTTTTAAGGAAAAAAACGCCCGGTCAATCAAAGCCCTTAAATCAATTGAAACACAGCTAAAGAGAGCGGAGGAGAATTATAAAAATGCAGAACAAAGAGTAAGAGCTTATAAAGAAAAAAGTAAATTGCTTTTGCTCGAAGGAACAGCAACCCGATTAAGTACGGAAATCACCGAGACCGAAAAATATCTCGAAGAGATTCGATCGGATATCAACTCAATCGATAACATTTTATTTGAAATCGATCAAAACCCCGATTATATATATTACAT
>JAGHBC010000105.1 GCA_021161185.1 Fidelibacterota bacterium | reverse complement strand
GTTTAAATAGTCAATTGACCTGTCATAAGACTTTTTGAACTTATAGGTGATGGCAAAGTTTATATAAATGTCGGTTGACAATTCCTTATCTTCGTCTTTATTAACATCCAGGGCTTTTTGATAACATTTGATGGCATCCTCGGAAAGACCTCTCATATCATAGATATTACCAAGATTCATGTTGGCTTTTGCAATCATTTCGGAGAGTTGTAATTCTTCCGCCATTTTTCGAGCCTGGATAAAGCGAATTTCCCCTTCATAATATTTGCCCTGTTCTACCATAAGGGCACCAATATAATTTTTTATTGACAAAATTCTTGCTTTATCGTCAATCTGAGTAAACAGATTCAGGCTTCGGGTAAAATATTTTTGAGCTGCCTGAAAATTATTTGTGTAAAATTCGATGTTTCCCAATTTACGCAAAACATTTGCCGTAAAGCCTTTGTCTTTTTGACCGGCGTTTTTCAGCACCAGCCGAAGAATTTCCCTGCCGCGTTGGAACTCTCCATGCTTGACAGCCGTCCCGGCAATTTTATAAAGTAATAGATTATAGGCGGCTTTATCAATACATTTGGCGGTGTGATAAATGATAGTATCAAAATCAATGTTTCGCAAAATGACTGTTTTATCGTAAGTTGATAGATCTTCCGGTAAGGGCTCTTTTTTCCAGACATTGTTAAGAATTCTTTCCCGTTCCTGCCGAAGCAGTAAAAGTTTACGGTGAAATTCCTTGCCGCAATGTTTTTCCGCCAACTCGAAAATTTCGAATAAAAATTGTTTATTCATATTTTTCTCTCAGCTAAAATTAAAGGTTTCTCTTTTTAAAACAGACCTCATTTTCTGCTTATATCCCCCATCCATATCGCGTGAAATGGTTGGTCTTGAATGTGACCGTTTTGTTGTCATAATTAATGACGGGTTCGGAATCTATGGGAAACCAATAATTGCCGTCATCCCGGCTAAAATAGATATTTAAGTCGGCAATTGTGGGCTCGTCAACATCTAATTGTTCCCAGGAGAGCGTAATGTCAACGTAATCGTTGAAAGTGCCGCTCGGCAAGAATTCGACACAAACAAAGTTGTCCTCGCAGATTACTTCGACCGTAACATAGGTGTTTTCACTGAGAGCGTTAGGCGGAAATGTAACCCAATTGTTGAAAGTCTTTTCACCACCGACGGTTCCGCCGTTAGAAGCGACAATGGTTTTACCGGCAATGGTTGATTTTTCAAGCACTTTTAATTTACCGATAAAGTCGGCTTTGACCGGAGCCCATTGAATATCATTCACGTGGATACCGATTGACGCAACCGGTTCAGTGGGACTTGACAAAAAGTTTTCGCTACAACCGTTCATAATAAGGGTTGTAAAGAAAACAAAACAGAGACTGAGAATCAAAAAAGATTTTCCTTTCATACCATACCTCACTTAAGTTAGTTATACATTAAAACATAGCATTTATACAATAACAAATGGCGTACCAATATATAAAAACTTTGTTTATAACAAAAGTAGTTATTATGCAACCAGACCTATAGCACTATATTAACAGCAACTTATCTATGATATAAAAAAAAAGTAATTGGTTTATTATTCTATGAATAAGTAATTAGCGCCAGACAGGGGAATGGGGCATATCACACAATGGCGGGTGATATGCCCCAAAGCAGCTCCTTCAACAGTCAATTAACAGAAATGTGAGTCTCTTTTAATGATCGGGGAATTTCATATTTTTTTAAGCGGTATTTTAAAGTATCCCGGGAGATGTTTAGAATTTTTGCCGCCTCGGTTTTATTGCCCCTTGTTTGTAAAAGAGCCTTTTGAATTAAAACTTTTTCAAGTTCTTGTAGCGAGAACCCATCGACAGGTATCTGTATGTTGTCGGCGTTATTGAGCAGATCAAGACAGTTAATAGCGTTCCGTGCGGGAATCGAGACGCTTTTGGTAGTCAGCTGATTGCTTTTTTCAAAAAGGACGGCGCGCTCTATCACGTTTTTCAGTTCACGTACATTGCCGGGCCAATTGTGCTTTAGCAAAAGTGTCTTAACGTCTTCACTTAGCGATTTGATATTTTTCTTAAATTCTTTATTGTATATTTTTAAAAAGTGGTCGGCAATTAGGAGAACATCTTCTATCCGTTCTCTTAAAGGCGGGATGTCAATCGTGGCGACTTCTAAGCGGTAGAATAAATCTTTCCTGAAATCTCCCTGAGCAATTTTTTCTTCCAGGTTTCTCGAGGTGGCGGAAATAATTCGGGTGTCAACCTCGATCTCCTTAATACCGCCCACTCGCCGAAAAGTCTTTTTTTCGATAACTTTTAATATCTTGGCTTGTAGTGCAAGCTCCATATCGCCGATTTCATCCAGAAAAAATGTTCCTTTGTGGGCTAATTCAAGCAGACCGCGCTTGCGGTGAGTTGCTCCGGTAAAGGCGCCCGCTTCATATCCAAACAGTTCGGCTTCTAACAGATGTTCATGAAGTGCCGAGCAGTTAATTTCAACAAAGGGTTTATCTGAGCGCTTACTGTTGGCATGAATAGCACGGGCAACCAGCTCTTTACCGGTTCCGGTTTCACCCCGGATCAGGACGGTTGTTCGGGCAGAACATGCCAGTTGCTGAATGGTATTGAAAACCGCCTTGATTGATGAGCTGTTGCCGATTATTTCACCGAATCCGTGAAATTGCTTCTCCTCGTTTTGTAAATAAGCGATATGGTCATCTTTATATCGCAAATCAAGAATTTTATCAATTATCAGGGAAAGTTCGTCAACATTAAAGGGTTTCTGAATATAATCACTTGCACCCATCTTCATGGCTTTTATTGCCGAATCGATATCCGTATTACTGGTTATCATAACAATTGGAATATGGGCGTACTCGGTTTTTACAATTTTGAGAAATTCAAACCCGCTCATTCCGGGAAGATTGATATCAAGTAAAATGATGTCGGGCTCTTCGGTTTTCATTGCGCGTACAGCAAGTTCCGCCGAAGGCAATGTTGTAATGGAGTGATTGTCGGACTCTAAAGATTCCTGCAACAAGTCCCGGATTGCCTTATCGTCATCGATAACAAAAATTGAAGCCATTAAAATCCTTTGTTGATCTGCTGTATTGCCCTAATATTATCACTCTTGTGGTTTATATGCAACATATTAGAGCGGGTTTATCACCTAAAAAGACGCGTTTTTGCACTAAATCGATACATTTTGGCATTATTTTACTTTGACTACGGGGTTACGCTCCGTAGTCTCTACGAATACGTTCCGGAGTAAAGTTTTGGAACGAGAAGGTGATAGCCATGGAACGAAATCATCCATTCTAAACGAGAAGGAACCTGTTTTTATGTGATAATGCCAACCCCTGATTCATCGTTGTCGTTCATAATAAAGTGTCAGGGTAATCGGCACTTTGAAAAATTCCGTTATTTTTCGTGGAATCTTATTATAAAACGTGTTAAACTTCCATGTTATTTTACCGGATAAAACAGGCGGATATAATGGAACAAATATATGATGTTATTTTAATTGGCGCCGGATCGGCGGGATTGTTTGCCGCCGACCGATTGGCTGATCATGGTCTGTCTGTCCTGGTAATTGATCGGGGAGACGAGCCGGAAAAGCGTAAAGACATGAATTTTGGAGTAGGGGGTGCAGGCACATTTTCCGACGGTAAGTTGAATTTAACTCACCGAATCGGCGGAGATCCCAAAAGTTTTGGCAGGAATCCGGCGGAGATTGAAAAATATATTGAGATTGTCGACAACATTTTTACTGAGAATGGTGTTGAGGGCGGCTATTCCGGAACTAACGGAAAATTGTTACAGGATTTAATGCGTGCGGCTCATGCGGTTGGTGTTGATTTTATTTTTGCCAAACAGCGTCATATCGGCACAGACCGCCTGCACATTGTAATAAACCGATTTTATAAACGACTCTTAAAAAAGGGGATTTCTTTCCAGGTGAATACCCGTATTCGATCGATTGATTTTAAAGATCAGCGCTATATATTAGCGAGTAAAGATAAAAAATTTTATGCCCGGGCGGTAATCGCCGCACCGGGGCGCGCCGGAGCCTATTGGTTGCGTGAACAGGCAAAAAAGCTTGGTATTCAGAACATGTATGGACCTATCGACGTGGGCGTTCGGGTTGAGTTTCCGGAAAACATCTATGCGGAAATCGCGAAAGTGATGTATGACGCCAAATTTCGCCTGTACACCAAATCCTACGATGATCTGGTGCGAACCTTCTGCACAAATCCCAACGGTTATATTGTTAAGGAAGAATTTGACGATTTTGTGCTGGTAAATGGTCACGCCAAGTGGAATGTAAAGACGAATAACACCAATTTTGCCCTTTTATCAAGGGTTTTATTAACCGATCCCGTTGAGGATACAACAAAATACGGGCGTGATATTGCCCGGTTGGCAACGACAATCGGTGGCGGAAAACCGATTATCCAACGGCTCAGAGATTTTGTTTCCGGGCGCCGCTCTACCTGGGACAGAATCGCCAAATCAGCAATAACTCCAACGTTGTTGGATGTTACCCCGGGAGATATTGCCATGGCTTTTCCCCAACGAATTGTGACAAATTTGATGGAAGGATTGGATGTTCTGAACAACATCATTCACGGTTTGCAGTCAAACAATACATTGCTCTATGCTCCCGAAATAAAATTCTACGACACAAAATATACGGTTTCTCCGAACCTTGAAACCAATGTAAAGAATTTCTTTGTAGCCGGCGACGCCAGCGGACACAGCCGCGGAATTATTTATTCCGCTGTGACGGGTATCTTTGCCGCGGAAGGAGTTTTAAGCAATTTAAGTAAAACGAATTAGAGGGAGAGTATTATGTCCGAATTAATTAATGAGCAAAAAACGAAGCGATTGATTGCGCTCGATGTATTTCGCGGAGCAACTATTGCGCTTATGATTACGGTTAACAATCCCGGTAGTTGGGGGCATATTTATGCGCCGCTGCGTCACGCCGAGTGGTTTGGATGTACACCTACCGATCTGGTCTTTCCGTTTTTCCTGTTTATTGTGGGTGTGGCTATGTGGTTTTCGTTTTCTAAGTTTGATCACAAACTGACTCCGGCAGCGGGGCGGAAAATCGTGAAACGCACCTTGCTGATTTTTCTTATCGGGCTTGTGTTGAATATGCTCCGTCCGGTAGCTGGTTTTGGAGAAATATTCAGTGGCTTGAGAATTGTCGGTGTGCTTCAGAGAATTGCGCTATGCTATGGAATTGCTTCGTTGCTTGTCCTCGCTTTGGATAGGAAAAAAGTTGCCTGGATCGCCGGCGGTACGTTGGTTTTTTACTGGCTGCTTCTCGCGGCAACCGGTGGATTTGAAATAGAAAATACCCTGGTACGGCGTTTTGATTTGTGGCTTTTTGGAGAAAAGCATGTTTATCACGGTTATGGAATGCCCTTTGATCCCGAGGGAATTCTCAGTACCCTGCCGGCAATCGTATCTGTAATTATAGGCTATTTTTCCGGCAGTCTGATCACATCAGAAAAGGATCAGAAAAAAGTGGTAAAAAAGCTGCTCGGAAGAGGTGTAATATTTGTGCTGGGCGGATTATTATGGGGTCTCTTTTTCCCCATCGGCAAGCCCATCTGGACCAGCTCTTATGTTCTGTACACGGGTGGCATGGCTATGCTTTGTCTGGGGGTGGCGATCCTGTTCATCGATGTATTGGGATACAAAACATGGACAAAACCCTTTGTTGTATTTGGCGCCAACCCCCTGTTTATTTTTGTATTTTCAGGGTTGGTTGCAAAAACGTTGGTGTATCTGGTGCGCTGGCGTGATGCTGCCGGTCAAATTGTTACTTTGAAAAGCTGGTTATATTCAAAAGTCTTTATTCCTCTCGCCGGCGGCAGCCAAATAGACGGCTCGCTCCTTTTTGCGCTTACCCTGATCACGGTATATTGGCTGATTTGCGATATTTTATACCGGAAGAAAATATTTATTAAGATATAGCGATAATATGATACAAAAGAATTCCGGAAATAATCAGTATCCTCTTCTAGTAGAATCCGTTAGCAACATTGTTCAATCGTCACAGACGCGTGATGAAAAATTGATGGCTATATGTCAACTGCTGCATGAATCGGTACCCTATTATCATTGGGTCGGGTTTTATATTGCCGATCACAGGAAAAAGGAATTGAATCTGGGACCATTCGTGGGAGTTTCAACCGAGCATATTAAAATTCCTTTTGGGCGCGGAGTTTGCGGACAAGTGGCGGAAACACTAGATATGATTGTTGTGCAGAATGTTGACCTGGAATCCAATTATATTTCTTGCGGTATTGACGTAAAATCCGAGATTGTCGTACCGGTTTTCAAAGACGGTCGGCTTATGGCGGAATTGGATATAGATTCACATGCCGAACATCCTTTTACCGAAAAAGACAAAGTGTTGCTGAAGAATCTGTGTCGGCAAATTTCGTCTCTCTTTTGACAAATTTACGACATGAAACAATTTGTCTTTTTAGATGTTATATTTGTAATTATTTCGGATATTTACAGCAAGTTTCGGGCTGTAAGACCGGAACCCAAAAACGTGTAATTTATGTGTAATTTAAAGGAATAGAATGTGAAAAGAAGATTTCGTTTGATAACAGTTTCGGGGGCAATTGTCCTGCTGGTGATTTTATTATTGATCCTTTTGCCCTTTGGCAAAAAGATAGCTGCGTCAGGCAACGATCTTTTTCTGAAAATAAAAGTGCTGAATGATATTATTGGGATCGTTAACGATTACTATGTCGAAGTTCCGGAATGGGACAAAGTAATGGAGGGCGCCTATAGCGGTCTGCTGGAAAATCTTGACCCTCACTCATTTTATATCAATAAAAAGCAGATATCCGGAATAAACGAGGAATTTACCGGAAAGTTTGAAGGCATTGGGATCGAGTTTGATGTTCTCGATGGCTATATCACAGTCATTGCTCCGGTTGCGGGCGCTCCCGCAGAGAAAGTCGGAATAGAAGTGGGTGACAAGATTGTCAAGATTGAAGGTGAATCGGCTTATAAGATCAAACGGGAAGATGTTTCAAAGAAATTGCGTGGACCCAAGGGAACGGCGGTTACCGTAACAATCCGTCGTCAGGGGATGGATGATTTTGATGTGACGATTATCAGAGATGAGATACCGTTATACAGTGTGTCAGCAGCGTTTTTAATTGATGACAGTACCGGGTATATCTTTGTAAACCGCTTTAGCGGTACAACTGCCGAGGAGGTAAGCGCTGCCTTAAAACGTTTGAGTGATGAAGGTATGAGAAGACTCATTCTGGATTTGCGCAGCAACAGCGGCGGTCTGATGGATCAGGCTATCGATATTGCCGACATGTTTATTGATGGTCGCCAGAAGATCGTCTATACCAAAGGTCGAATTAGGGGTTCCAATGAAGAGTTTTATTCCGGCAAAATTGACGGGTATGGCGATATCCCGTTGGTAATATTGATCAGCCGGGGATCGGCGAGCGCCAGTGAAATTGTTGCCGGTGCTGTTCAGGATTTGGACCGCGGCCTGATTGTTGGTGAAACGAGTTTTGGCAAAGGACTTGTCCAGCGACAATATCCGTTGAGGGATGGTTCCGCGCTTCGTTTAACCGTAGCCCGGTATTACACTCCGAGCGGAAGATTGATCCAGAGACCTTATAACGGAAAACTGGATGAGTATTATGATGGGTTTGCAGAAGAGAACAGAGATTCATTATTAGCCGTTAAAGATTCCACTAAGATTCGCCCGCAGTATCAAACAGCCCGGGGGCGGGTTGTCTATGGCGGTGGAGGCATTACGCCGGACCACTATATCAAATTTAAACGGGACCTTTCCCGGGAAACCTATAAACTGCTTCGCCATCCTTCCCAGATATTGTTTAATTTCACGAATCGCATCGTTGAGAATTATAAAAAATATAAGTCAAAAAAAGAAAAGTTTTTCAGTAAATTCGAAATCAGCGACCGGGATTTCGAAGCCTTTTTGGAATTAGCCGAAGAGCAGAAAATTAATATAGATCTGGAAAAAGTACGCCAAGATTCCGATTATCTGAAGATGTTGCTCAAGGCCGAACTGGCCAGGGAGCTCTGGGGCAAGGACGAATACTACAAAGTCTTACGTAAATATGACAATCAGGTGACGGAAGCTATACAATATCTTGATGAGGCGGCAGCCATGCTGACGAATATTGGGGATTAAAATTTTCTCGTCGTTAATTATTATTAATAATGTTGACTTTTATAAAATATTGGCTTAAAATTGTCTGCAATTTAACAAGTTTTAGAATAATAGAATGGAGGATAGTTTCTAATGTTAATTGAGCTTTTTAATCAAGGTGGACCATTCATGTATCCGATCCTGATTCTTTTTATCTTCGGTTTAGCGATCTGCTTGGAAAGGGTATATACTTTAGCAAAGGCATCGCGTGCTACAAAACGCTTTATTCCGAAATTAAACAAAGCGTTGAAAGATGAAGGTGTAGATGCTGCTATGAAAGTATGCGAGGAAAGTCCCGGCCCGATTCCGGCAATTTTTCATGCCGGTTTATCTCGAGTTGACCAGGGCGTTGAAAGAGTCGAAAAATCGATCGAAAGCGCCGGTTCTGTTGAAATGGCTTTCCTTGAAAAAGGAATGATATGGCTGGCTACCGTTATTACTGTGGCGCCGATGCTTGGGTTTGCCGGAACTGTTTCCGGAATGGTAAACGCGTTTCAGAATATTGCCGCCGCTAATAATATTTCTCCCGCTGTCGTTGCTTCCGGTATTTCCGAGGCATTGTTGACCACTCTTTTTGGTCTGATCGTCGGTATTACTATTCAGATTTTCTACAATCTGTTTACGGCTCGCGTTGATGGTATAATCGTGGAAATGGAAGAAAATTCCATTAACTTAATTGACACGATTGCAAGTAAAGATTATAAAAATTAATTAAGAGCTATTCATCATGAGTTTACTTAAGAAAGAGGGCATACGTAGCGTTGAGATGCCGTCGAGTTCAATGGCGGACATCGCTTTTTTGATTCTTATCTTCTTTATGGTGGCAACGACGATTGATATGGATAAAGGAATCGGTATTGTTCTTCCAGCCGAAGGCGGAGAGATCGAGATGTCCAGTAAAAACATCACCAATATTTTGATTGATCCCCGCGGTACCGTGCTTATGGACAATAAAGAAGTCCAAATCAAGGAAATTAAAGGCTTGGTCGAAAGCATTCAGTTGCAAAATCCCAAAATGGTTTTTTCAGTTAAAGCACATCCCCGTACAAAATACAAAGTCTACATCGAGGTTCTGGATCAACTGAAACAGGCAAACACTCGTGTTATATCTATCGCGGAATAAGGAGTAAAGCATGAAATTCAAGAAGAAATCCAAAGTGAATGTTTCAGTTTCTACAACTGCAATGCCCGATATCGTTTTTATGCTGATCTTCTTCTTTATGGTTTCTTCGGTAATGAGAACTGAGGAGGGTTTGAATATCGTGATGCCCAAGGCGAAACAGATTGAGAAATTGGAATCAAGAGTCCATGTGACCTATTTATGGGTATCAAAAGAAGGGCTAATCTCAATCGACGGTAGATTGTTTCAGGTAAAGAGTATACGGAATATTATGTATGAAAAACGAGCCGCCGATCCTGAATTGATTGTATCAATCCGAGCAGATGAGCTGGTAAATATGGAGATGATCAGTAAAATCCACAAGGAGCTACGACTGGCAGATGCATTAGCTGTGAATTATTCTACAAGAGCAATTTAAGGAAGTAAAATGACTCTAAGACAAAACCCTGCTGTAAGTCTTAAAATAAAATATCCTTTGATAGTGCGAATAAGCCTGGTTTTCACATTACTATTAATGATAGTGCTGTTTTCCACAGTCCCCAGAATGAGTGAAAGCGAACGGAGCATATCGGAGGTCCGAATTGAAATTGAAACAATCGATATTCCGATTATTGAACAACAGATTGAAGCTGCCAAACCGCCCTCACGACCATCTATTCCTATCGAAGTGGAAAACGATGATTTACTGGACGATGTTACTATCGAAGGTTCAACAGATCTGATCAACTATGAAGCTTGGGAAGCACCACCACCACCACCGGAAGATGATAGTGGCCCCAGAGTAAGGTTTATTCCTTATGATGAACCGCCGGAGCCGATTGGTGGATTTGCCGCCATTCAAAGAAATGTTATCTATCCCGAGATTGCACAAGAGGCTGGAATCGAAGGCACTGTGATTGTTCAGGCGTTCGTGAATGAATTTGGTAAAGTCACAGATTGTGTGATCTTAAAAGGCGTTCCCAATACCGGTCTGGATGAAGCCGCGGTCAACGCGATTAAAATGACCCGGTTCAAGCCCGCTAAACAGCGCGATAGAAACGTCGGTGTTTATATCTCTATTCCGGTTATTTTCAAGCTCCAATCCCGTTAAAACAAGCTGTAAATAAAATAAAAAAAGGGGGGCGTTTTTTTACCTACCGCCCCTTTTTGTTATTTATACACTGATGGTTTTTTTTAAAGTGATCTAATGTATCATTCTGAGCGAGGTACGAGCGAAGAATATGCGAAGACAGTTGCGCAAACTTCCAACCAGATTCTTCGGGGTAATTAATCCTTTACAAGAACTTTACATTCGTGATTTGCCCCTCAGAAGGATACGTTATTTTGTTAATCTACCCCCATCTGTCATTCTGATGAGCGAAGCGAAGAAGAATCTCCGAC
>JAGHBC010000009.1 GCA_021161185.1 Fidelibacterota bacterium | reverse complement strand
TTCCAGAACAACCGCCATCTCGTTCTTGTTTATCCAAAATATTCCATCTTTATATTCAATCGCCGACGTTAACTCTTTCCCGGATTTCAATAGCAGCTCGTATAAAATATCCTCAATTTTTGCCTCTTTTGCAACCGGATCGGCATGAAGTTCCATCTGACGCAACAGTTCTTCTTCGCTTTCGATCCGGTCGCTGCGCCAAATCTTGAAATTGGACGGTTGTAACTTGAATACCTTGAATCCCAAATCCTGTTTGCTTTTAGCAAAATCTAACTTGCCCTCATCCTCAGCCTCAATCTTCTTAATCACCCGCCGGATGCGCTCCTTGCCGATCTCCGCGATAGTTTCATATCCGGCTTTATACGCTTCCGATTTCTCATCACAGGGCTCCGGCATCTGCACCATGATGAATCTGCGCTTGCCACCATCCTGTTTGTTTAAATCAAGGACAGCGTGGGCTGTTGTACAGGAACCGGAAAAGAAATCAAGTGTTATACCTTCTTTACACCCAATCTCAAGCATTCTCTTAATCAATTTTACTGGCTTGGGAGTATCAAATATATTTTCAGGAAATATTTTTTTTATTTCATATCTAGCAATTTTATTATCACCTGCAAAACTTCGATCCCACCATGATTGTGGAGTAATTCCTTGCTTTATTTCAGAGAGGAATTTTTTTTGCATTGGTCTGCCGTTTCCATTTTTACCAAACCAAATTCTATTATCTTCAACAAGTTCAAAATATTTCGATTTTGTAACAATCCATGATCTACTTGGAGGAGGAACGACAACCTTTCCTGAAGGTATAGTTATTTCATAATCACAATTCTTTGAGTAACTTCTTGCAGAAAGATCACTTGCTCTCCATCTCCCTCTTGGATCATTATCAGGATTTTGAAATGCCTTTAATTGTTCTTCATCTCTCGACCTTAGATTGGGTACCCAAGATTCGATACTTTTCGCAAAACATAAGATAGTTTCATGTGTCATTGAAATAGTTTTTACATCATTTGCCGGTCCATATTTGCGTTGCCATACAATATTTGTTATAAAGTTTTCTTCTCCAAACACCTCGTTCATCAGCATCCGCAGGTTGTGAACTTCGTTATCGTCAATGGAGACAAAGATCACGCCGTCTTCCCGCAGCAGGTTGCGCGCCAGGAAAAGCCGGGGATACATCATGGAAAGCCAGTTGGAGTGATAGTGACCGCTGTCTTTGCTGTTGCGGAAGAGCCCTTCCCGCTGCAGCAGCCCGTTTTCATCTTTGGCACCGCTGCGTTTCAGGTAGTCTTCCCGGCTTTCGGCGAATTTATCGGAATAAATGAAGTCGTTGCCCGTATTATAGGGCGGATCGATATAGATCATCTTGACCTTGCCGAAGTAGGATTTTTGCAGGACTTTCAGTACTTCGAGATTTTCACCTTCAATGAACAGATTTTCGGTATTATCAAAGTTGACCGATTCATCCTTATTGGGAACAAGAGTAGCGGTAGTAGGAGTCTGCAAAGCCCGGAAGGCTTCGGATTTTCCCGCCCAGTTCAGGTGATAGCGTTCCTCACGGAATTCAATGTCTTCACCCAGGGCGGCTTTCAGTTTCTCCCAGTCGATTTTCTCTTCCGTAAATGCTTCCGGCAGAATTTTTTTAAGATTATTGAATTTTTCTTCTACAACGTTCAGCGATCTTCCATCCATTTCATTAAAATCCTTAACGTTTTATTTCGCTCATGACTGATAGATAGCGTTCATTCACTTTCCCAAATCAAACACATAATAAATCTTCATTGTTTCTTTGTGTTTTCGTGGCATAATTTTCCGCCTGAAGCGCTAACTGAACAGCCTCTTCCGGGGATTCGACGCTTGGCAATCCTTTAATATCCCACGACTGAATCCCATACACCGGTACTCCGAATTGCTTACAATAGGCAATTTCCGACAGTGTTCCGTAATTTCCACCGATCGCAATGGCAGCCGACGCCGAACGAATTAAAACAGCGTTCCGGGCTAAACCGATACCCGTCGCAATCGGAATTGTCACCCATTCGTTGGCGTCCCGGTTGTCATCACCCGGCAAAATTCCAACCGTAATCCCGCCCGCTTCGGCAGCGCCGCGGCAGGCCGCCTCCATAATCCCCGTACGTCCACCGCAAACCAGAACCGCATCGTTTTCCGCAATAAGGCGTCCGACTTCCCGGGCTGTTCGATACTGGGCGTCACTGCAATTTCGACCGCCGATGACAGCAATGATCTTTTTGCGCTTTGTCATGGTCTCAGCCGGTAAATAGTGCGGGCAAAAGGTATTGCTTCGCGAATATGAACGACGCCGGACATCCATTGCACCAACCGTTCCAGCCCGACGCCAAATCCGCTGTGCGGGACCGAACCGTATTTACGCAAATCCAAAAACCACTGGTATTCATCCAGAGGCATGTCCTCAGCGACCATTCGTTTGTAGAGCAGATCATAGTCATCTTCTCTTTGTGATCCGCCGATAATTTCACCAAATCCTTCCGGCGCGATTAGATCGGCGCCCAATACCAGATCCGGATTTTCTTTATCCCGTTTCATATAAAATGCCTTAATCTCCTTGGGCCATTTTTCAACAAAAATCGGTACATCGGAATTTTCCGTCAGCAACACTTCATCCTTCGCGCCCAGATCACTATTGTCATCTATATCGGAGCCCTTTGTGCGCAGAAAAACAACCGCTTCCTTATGAGTCATTCGTTTAAAGGGGGCGTCAGCTTTTTGCAGTTGCTCAATATCCCGGTCCAGAATTTCCAGATCGGCCCGGTTCTTACCCAGAACCGCATTAATCACAAATCTTATGAGTTCCTCCTGAATTTTCAAATTCTCATCATGTTCAACAAAGGCGGCTTCGGCATCCATCATCCAGAATTCCGTCAAATGCTTACGGGTTTTCGACTTTTCCGCCCGGAATACCGGACCGAAATCGTAAACTCTGCCCAAACTCATAATTCCGGCTTCGAGATAGAGTTGCCCACTCTGAGACAGATAGGCGTTACCCAGATCAAAGTAAGGCACGGTAAACAGGGTCGTGGTCCCTTCGCAGGCATTCGGCGTCAACAGTGGCGAGTCAAAACGAACAAAGGCATTTTGATTCAAATATTCCGTAATTGCATAATATACCGTATGCCGGATCCGTAAAATCGCCCACTGCTTGCGCGAACGCAGCCACAGGTGCCGATTGTCCATCAGGAATTCAACGCCGTGTTCCTTTAAGGCGATCGGGTAGTCCTCCGCTACCTGCAAAATCTGAATATTCCGGACAACAATCTCATAGCCGCCGGGTGAACGTTTATCTTCATGAATCAATCCCTTTACAATAATCGAGGATTCCTGGCTTAACTCGTCCTTTTTATTAAATACCTCTTCGCTAACTTCGTTCTTTAAGACCACGCCCTGAATAATTCCGGTGCCGTCCCGCAATATCAGAAACCAGATTTTCCCGCTGGACCGTTTATTATAGACCCAGCCTTTTAAGGTGACTTCCCGACCATTATAGTCCTCAACATCTTTTACTAAAACCCAACTCATAGACTCCTCGTTTTTTCAGATTAACCTTTCAAAACAACTATCATATTTTGTTTTATTACTCGTTAAATACCTATTCTGCCACTAAGCCACAGAGTACACCGAGTCCCGATTCATCGGGATAAAATCATACGTTTAACGCCATCTTTAAGTAGTTTAGAGTTAAAATTGATCAAAAGACCTAACTTATATTCTCCTAATCTCATATTAACCCCGTTAAATATAAGCCCTCATTATAGAACTTATTGGATTTCAAATAATGTGATTTAAAAGCATCATAAGACATAATACACGAATTATTTAACAGGGTAAACTCAATAGCTGAGCCTCGAAGACAGGATCAAACCGTTCAACACTCTTCAACTCAACAACAACTTTATTCTCTACCACCAAATCAATTCTGAATTCACCAATCTTATGATATTTATACTTCACCGGAAGAATTTTTTGTCGCTCATAAGAAAGATTTTCTTCGTTAAATTCAATACAAATGGCAGATTCATAAATTGATTCTAAAAACCCTGGTCCCAAGTACCTGTGAACTTCAATCGCACAGCCAATAATTCTTTCTGTTATTTTGTTTAAATCCATCTCTGTTCCCTACGCCTGCCAAAGTGCCCGCCTGTGCGTGCCCGCACGCAGACAGGAAACGGCGGGCAGGTCAGTGACTCTGTGGCTGGTTTAATTAACTTCATTTCTGTTTTCTCAGTGACTCTGTGGCTAAATAATTAATTAAATTTCTACCATCCCGCCAAAATTGAGTTGATGATATCTTCCGTGATATTGTCAATCGATTCCTCCAGCGCCTTTACACGTGTTCGCTCGGTTGCTCCGGTAGGATCATATTCGCTATAACCGGTAAACTGCTTTTTAAACAGGCTTTTATTTTCAATTTTATCAAACCACTCCACTTCGATTTTCAATATCAGTCGGTATTCGGTTACCGCTTCCGGTGTGTCCTCGCCCGATTCCTTAAAGACGAGAGGTTTGTCCTGGATACTCAAAATGGAGCCATATAAAATGGAATGGGCATTCTTCTCTTCCACAAGTTTCAGGATATTCTCCTGAATGAATCCAATTCTGATCTGATCAGTTACAACTTGCTGAATATTAAATTCGGCGGTTTTATCGCTAAAAATCGGAATGGCAATATTCTTTATGTGGGGCGGCAATGTCCCTTTGAAGGAGTAGTACCAGCAGGCAGAATTACTCAACAACATAAACACCACAAGGATTATCCCAACAATTTGATATTTGATATTTCTATAGTCCATATTCTTTTATTTTCCGATATAATGTGCGTTCACTGATTTTCAAGGCATTGGCGGTTTGCCGTTTTCGGAAGTTATATTTTTTGAGGGTTTTTGCAATGAGTTCCTTTTCAACCTCTTCGAGGGAGATTTTTCCAAGTAAATTCGGATTTATTATCTCGTCGTCGTGTATGTCAAAAGCATGCTCCTCTGTGACAGCCTCTTCTTCGGGAACCGGCGCGATCAGGCGCTGCATCTCACCTCTGCTTAGAGAAGCGTCAAAATGAACCGGTTTTAAATCGCCGGTAACAGCATCTTTGATATCGTTTATATCTCTCCGTATAAGAAAAATTTGCTGAAGAATCAGCTCCCTTTCAGCCTGATCGATGCTTTTGGAAATTTTCATCGGCAGGTTTGATGACGGGGTGCGTCGTTCAAGGTGCAAGCGTCTGGCGATCATGGCACTGGTGATCACCTCACCCTTTTGCAAAACGATCATACTTTCAATAAAATTTTTCAACTCCCGGATATTCCCGGGCCAGGAATAATTTTCCAATAAATGGATGGCGCTGGGAGAAAAGCCTTTGAAGGGAATGTTATTCCGGTTCGCAAAATCCAGGGCGAATTTTTCGATCAATAGTGGAATATCTTCACTATGATGTCGTAATGCCGGCGCTACTATGGTAATGGTTTTTAAACGATAGTATAGATCTTTTCTGAAATTTTCTTTTTCGATCTCTTCCGCCAAATCCTTGTTAGTCGCGGCAATGATGCGAACATCGACCCTTTTCCCCACGGAACCGCCCACCGGCAGAAATTCGCCTGATT
>JAGHBC010000125.1 GCA_021161185.1 Fidelibacterota bacterium | reverse complement strand
CGGTCTGTGAATAAAAAAACTTTCCGAAGTTCGGTAAGATAAGCGCCTGTGTCATAATGAAAATACCAGGAAGGTTGATACCGAACTGGCTTATGTCAAGTTGTTTTAGTTCAACCCCTTCAGGGTTAGAGGATTTATGGTTTGTTCTCTAATCAGCAGGTTTTACCTGTTGTTATTCGTATTTAACCCTTGCAGGGTTCAGAACTTTGAATGGAAATTGGATAATCCCACAAGGGATTGAATGTGAATAGCGTCTAAATATATTGAACGAGTAGCTAATTGGAAACACCTATTTTGTTTACCTTTGCGAAGGTTCGGAACCTTCGCAAAGGTATATCCTCGCCTCCTGATGCTTTTTTCGTAACTCTTCATCGTAAAGTGGAATACACCTGTCAGGTTTAAAAGATTCTTTTACCTTGGATGCGATTATTTGAATAAACCTGACAGGTGTACTTTAATCTTCTCGCTGCTCCGTCAGGTCTGAGGACCCGACAGAACTAAAATCCCGCGAGGGATTTAACGTGAATAGCATCAGACTCAATTCCGCACAGGATTAACCCCGGCAGGGGTTTACTATTTGTAGCTAAATCTCGACAACCTTAAACCCCGATCGGGGTTTGCTATTTGTTCCCTAATCAAAAACGTACTTTATATCGTATTCAATTCCTTGAATATTTTACAACCTTATCAATTTGGGAATTTCTACCTCTTTAGCCAACTCCTACGGAGTTTAATTGTACACGATATACTTTCTTGCTACAAATAGATAACTCCTCTGGAGTTTTATACTCTTGTTTCCTACCGGCTTGAGTTAAGTGACGGCACGCATTAGATTTTTCCCTTAGGTCGACATGACTGAACTATAGCGGTGGAAACCTGCCGAAGCTTGTGTTTGTGAAATAATAAAACCACGAAGACACAAAAAACAATTATTGATGATTTTGTAAAAAGTCCTGGAAGTGTCATTCTGAGTGATAACGAAGAGTCTCTAATGCCTTTATGAACAATATTATAAAGATTCTTCACTTCGTTCAAGAATGACATATTTTCCCCTTTTTACGAAACCGTCATTATTAGATTGTACCAAAACCATCAATTTTCAGCGAAGTCAAATTGGTTTTTGTTTCATTTCATGTACCTAAACCGATTTATCCCAACTTCGTTGGTCGGAAATTGGTTTATTTCCGTTGTATGATGCTCAGCATTGTAACGGAAAGATGGCTTTTATTTATCCTCGTTGCGGTGCTGTGTAAGCTGGTTTAGCTCGGGAAAGAATATACCGACTAAAGTCGGAAAGCATGTTACCGGTTTATAATTGGATTATGAAGAAAACCGTTTAAGATCAATTAAAGGGTTTCCGCAATCGAAAATATAAGACGGACTTATTTGGCCAGTTTCGCCACGGCGATTGAGGCTGAACCGACGATTCCCGCGTCATTTTTCAACGCTGCCGGGGCAACTTTGACTGCCTGAGCCGGAACGGTGTAAGCCCGCTTGATGAGTTCATGGCGAGCCGGCTCCAGAATCAAATCGCCGGCGTTGGCGATACCGCCACCGATAACGAAGATTTCCGGATTGAGAACATTAGTCAGTGTCGCCAGGGCAATTCCCAGGATTTTCCCGGTTTCAGCCAGCACTTCGAGGGACAGTTTATCACCATCGGCGGCTGCCATAGCGATAGCTTTCGGTGTAATTTCGCCGTTGTCCAAGTATTCGTTGATCCCGGTCGCAATGCCTTTGCTCTGGTATGCTTTAAAGCGGGTGACGATGCCGTCCCTGCCGATATAGCGCTCGAGGCAGCCGTAATTGCCGCAGGGGCAATAAAGCCCGTCGGCATTGATTGACATATGACCGATTTCACCGGCGGTAAAACTGGCGCCACGATGCAGCTCGCCGTTCAGGATAATGCCGCCGCCGACCCCGGTTCCCAGGGTTAGTCCGATGACGTGTTTGAAATCTTTGCCGGCGCCGAAGAAAAATTCACCAAGGGTCATGGCATTAACGTCATTATCTAAAAATGCCGGGAGTCCGAGGTGACTGCCGATGCCTTCGGCGAAATTTACGCCGTTCAGTTGCGGCACGTTGGTCACGATTTTCAGTTGTCCGGTTTCCGGGTTCAATAAGCCCGGTGAGCCGATGCCGACACCCCGGATATTTTTTTGATCAACGCCGGATTTGCCGATCAATTCCTGCGCACAATCGGCGATGTGGGCTACAATTTCGGCACCGGATTTTGAGGTATCCGTGATGTATTTGTCTTTGGTGACGATTGAACCGTTTTCGTCAATAATCCCGATCTTGATTTCCGTACCGCCAAAATCGATTCCCAGATAATAATTCATATTCAATTCCTTATTGGTCTAAAATTACAGAATAAATTCGTTGCCTACTTTACGGGCGCGTTCCGGTTTGTCCAGATCAACACCGGCGGCAATGCCCACTTCGATCAACACGTTCCAGCAAGCCTGCAGCTGCAGGTAATGGTCGAATCCTTCCAGTGCCGGTATTTCGATTGTCGGAAAAATGGTTTTCCGGGAACTGATAGCGATGACATTCAGACCGACTCCATCCACCAGAACTTCTTTGAATTTTGCCTCTTCTTCCGGATACGGATCGACGAGGATAACCGTTTCGCCGGCTTCCATAACCTCTTCAATACCGTGAACCGCGTAGGTTCCTTCGAGATAGGCGGATTTTTTGCGGGTAATCTCGTTGGTTTTCAATGTGGCTTCTTCGGCTACGCCGACATTTCGCCCGGCAAAATAGATAATCGGAGCATTTTTAATCAGCGTCGTGATTTCAGGATCGATCGCCATTTCTAAAACCTGTTGGGACAGGTCAGCGAGAGAATTCAGCATCTCTTTGGAAAACTCTTTACCCATTAAATCGTAAAGTAATTTTTGATAAAACAGGGCTTGCTCGATAACGCTTTTCGTCGCAGCCACGGCTTCCTCTTTGCCGCAGTTCAGAATAAATTCGTCGTCACTGAGTTTTCCCAGAGGTGTGCCCTGAAAAGCGGTAAGCGCGTATTTTTTCGCTGCGGGTCGGGAATTAAACAGCGCAATAAGCTCTTTGGTTTTACCGGAATTGGAGGCGCCAAACAGAACATACTCACTGAGATCCAATTCGGCGGACTGACGGCTGCCTTCGGTATAAATTGTAATGGGCAGAGCATATTTTTGGGCTACATTGATTGCGTTTTTCGCCGGAAAAATGCGGGATGACCCTTCACCGGTTAAAAACAGTTTGCCGGTTTTCTTAATTGCCTCGGTAACGGCGCTGAGGTCTTTGGTGTTGAAAGAAATCACGAATGATCCCGACCAGTTTCGAGCATTTCTTTCACCAGCGCAAAGCGGGCATATTTTTCTTCACGTAAATTCATAGTTGACTCCCTCTTGCCAGGTGGAAAAGATATCCTTTACGGATTCAGTTATCTTCAATCCTTTGGATGTACGGCGATAGAAGTTCATAAATTCTCCTCTTAATTTTAGTTAGTCATACCTACGAATTTAAAGATCACACGACCGGAAATTTAAACATTTTTACATTTATAGATAGGAGATTTTTTGAAAAAATGTTAATGAATCCATAAGCAACTAACTATCGCGCCAGATAAAAAAATGGGGGGAGATAATAAAAGTGGAAAATAATTGTTGACAAAACAGGGGGGGGTAATTATATTAAGATAGTTTTTACGATGGATGAATTAACAGATTGTAACACGGAGCTATTTTATTTAAAAAAAATCTTAAGAAAATGCGCAATTTGCAATTTGAGGATGGCATTTAATGGCTGCTGAAATTCTAAAAATTAATGAAAAGAGTCACCGAATATTACCCAATGCAATTAGAGTCGAAAAAGAGATTTTTGGTGCAGAGCTTTCCTGGATGAACAGTTATCAACCTTTAGTAATTGTTCACATTTTAAGAACTTCAGAAAAAAGTTGTCCAATGGAGATAGACCGCAACGGTATTTTCTGGAGCTCCGCGATTAAGCCCCCGGTATTGTTGCGATTGGTTTCAGATAGAGGATATCTCTTCGGGCTTGAAATTATTGAAAATGAAATTCACACAAAAGTAATTGGTTTTGCATGTAATATTTTTCACCAAGAGATACACAAATTAAGTATAGCAATACTTCTTCAAACAGTAAATTTAGTGTTGATAACAATGTCTTCATATCGAGTTAGTACACTTTAAAAAAAACAGGAGGTTAATCAAATGCCAGGTAAAAATTTCAGGTTCATAATAATTTGTCTGTCAATATACTTAGTGTTTACTCAATTAGCAATATCTGGAACTACTGGAAAAATATCCGGTAGGGTTGTTGAAAAACGTACAGGTGAACCTCTTCTTGGCACAAATATCATAGTGGTAAATACAACCATGGGTACAGCATCAGATCTTAATGGAAATTTTACAATATTGAATGTACCGCCGGGGGAATATAGTGTTAAGGCGATGTCAATTGGGTATGCTCCTGTGACAATCAGTAATGTGCGTGTACTTATTGATCAGACAGCCAGAATCGATTTTATGCTTGAGGTAGAATCTATTTCTAGCGAGGCTGTTATAGTTGAGGCTGAGAGAAAAATAGTCAAGCAGGATGTGGCAACGAGTGTTACTGCAGTCTCAGAGGATGAGGTGAGTGGATTACCTTTAACTTCTGTTAACGATGTTGTTACTCTTCAAGCCGGGGTGGAAGAGGGCTTTGTTATTCGAGGCGGTGGTGCCGATGAATCTTTGTTTCAAGTTGATGGTATTACTCTCCGGGATCCACGGACTAATCAGCCAATTACCGGAATTGCTTTAAGTGCTGTCAAGGAAATATCAATTGAACGAGGTGGATTCAACGCTGAGTATGGTCAGGTTCGGTCTGGGATTGTAAATGTTGTAACAAAAGAAGGTGGTAGGAGTGGTTATAGTGGTACAATTACGCTAAAATATAGTCCGCCAGCATCCAAGCATTTTGGTATTTCTCCGTATAATCCGAACTCTATGTGGTTGCGTCCGTATCTGGATGGTGATGTCTGCTGGGAAGGGACAAAAAATGGTGACTGGGATTATTATATGCAAAGGCAGTATCCGGTTTTTGATGGCTGGAATGCTGTTTCTAAACGACTTTTTTCGGATGATAATCCTGATAACGATCTGTCACCTGCCGCTGCTCAACGTCTCTTTATGTGGCAGCACCGCAGGCCGGAAATTATAGATCAACCGGATTATAATGTCGATGCCGGATTTGGCGGTCCTGTTCCATTTATTGGAGAAAAACTCGGTGGACTTCGCTTTTACACTTCCTATAGAAAAGAAAGAAGTATGCTCCTTATTCCACTAAGCAGGGATGATTACATTGATAATAACTGGTCGTTTAGGTTGACTTCCGATATCAGTTCATCTATGAAATTAATGTTTTCGGGGAATTTGGGCAAAAACTATAATGTTGCTCGAAATGAAGCCGGGCTGAACTATAATACTCAATATATCAAAACACCGGCTGAAATTGCTGAGATAAGCAGTTACCCACAACCATCGCGGGTAACAGATAGTCGGATATTTTGTAACTCATTTTATTCTACTGCGAATGTTGGCTATTACTCATTTTCAGCAAATTTAACGCATATGTTGAGTTCAAAAGTATTTTATGAAACCAGTATTGAGTACTTAATGCGGGAATATCATACAGGACCTATTGCAAGACGCGATACGGATTTGAAATATGAAATTTTTCCGGGCTATTTTACAAATGAATCGCCATTTGGCTTTAATCCCAAAGCCGACCCCGGAATAGATGGTATGATGACAGGCGCGCATACCAGTACTGCGCGTGATCGTAGTAAAGTTTCTTCAACGACTTTCAAATTTGACCTATCAAACCAGGTTAATTTTAATAACCTTATTAAAACGGGAATTGAATTGATTTATAATAATCTGGATTTCGATTACGGTGAGGTAAAAGAGGTGTTTCCTGAAGGTAATACTTACGTTAAAATGAGTAAATACCCTATTCGCGGTGCTCTGTATTTGCAAGATAAATTGGAAATGAATGGATTTACTGCAAACTTAGGACTAAGGCTGGATTATAATAATGCAAATACTGAATGGATAACTTTAGGACCATTTGATAAAAGCTTTTTTTCATCGAATTATGACCCCACAGAGTCATATAATTCTGAAAAAGCAAAATCACTTTTTTCTCTGAGCCCACGCTTAGGGATTTCTCACCCGATTACAGCCAATTCAAAATTATATTTTAACTATGGTCATTTTAAACAATCACCTTCATATGAACAGATGTTTCGGATATCCCGTGGTGCTTCTAATGAGATTAACGATATTGGTGATCCGAATCTTGCTATGGCAAAAACTGTCTCCTACGAATTAGGGTACGATCATTCGCTCTTTGATACATACCTTATCCAGCTGGCAGCTTTTTACCATGATATTTCCGACCAGCAGGATGTTGCAAATTATATAAGCGCTGACGGAACTATTAATTATTTTAGAGTTAATAATAATAGCTATGAAGACATCCGTGGTTTTGAATTGACACTGAGAAAATCAGCCGGCAGATGGTGGACTGCTTTTGCAAACTATACATACCAGGTTAATACATTGGGACACTTCGGTCGGTCTGAAATATATGAAGATCCTTCCGAACAGAGAGTATTTGATAAGAACACGCGTAATCTTTATCAAGAAAGACCTATTCCGCAACCATATGCTCGTGTGAATTTAAACCTTTATACTCCGTTCAATTTTGGGCCAAATGTTATAGGTATGTATTTTCTCGGTAATTGGAAAATAAATGTGATTGCCGATTGGCGTACCGGCGAGTGGATCACCTGGAATCCCCACGCCGATCCCGCTATTTCACAAAATGTAAAAGCGAAGGACAGGTATAATATTCAATTACGACTTGCCAAGACTTTTTCTTTTAATAAAATGAACGTTACTTTTTTTGCCGATGTATATAATGTGCTTAACACCAAGCGACTTTCGCTCGCCAGCTTCTATGATGTTAATGATCATCTGGATTATTATAACTCCCTCCATTTACCGAAGAGCAATGCTTATGACAATATTGTGGGAGATGACAGAGTTGGAGATTATCGCAAAGAAGGTGTTAGATTCCAGCCTATTGAACAGGTTGGGCATATCTCAGCGGTGAGTGAACCCAACCCGGATGTGATTTATTATGGGAATTTTAATGAAGATATTGATTATTATAATTATGTAGATGGTGCCTGGTCAAAAGTGGAAGACAAACGTATAAATAAAATACTTGAAGACAAAGCATATATTGACATGCCTAATCAAACATCTTTTAACTTTCTGAATCCGAGAGATATATTTTTTGGGATTACTGTATCATTTGATCTGCATTAAATACGACAAGAAAGAGGGAATGAATTTTATAATGAGGAAATGCAAATGAAAACTAAAAAAATAATATTTAATAACACTTTGTTCGCTTTTTTTATTTGTACAATTTTAGTAATAAGCGGATATAGATCAGTCATTGCTCAGACCGGAAAGCAGATAAAGTGGTTACGAGTAGGGTCACTTCACAGTTGGTATCTTAATTGGGGTAGTGAAATTGAATTAGGACGAACCGGACAAGCCAGGGAACAGCAGGACGGTTTGAGATGGCCGGCTCAGTTTCGGAATCAGGATACTGAGGTGGGCAAAGCTATATGGATTGGCACCAAAGATTATGAAGACCGTAATGGAAAAACGTATCCGCACAAAGTTATTGCCGCAGGGCCGCGTGAATGTGATGAAAAATACCAACTCATTCCGGTTGAGTTCAAAATGCTTGGACGTTTTTATTCTCCAAAAGTCCATGTGGATGGATTGCCCGCTACAGATAACGAATTGAATGATGTGGTGGACGCTATTGATCCAAATTTGAAACCCGATCGAATGATTGTTAATAAATTGAACTCATATATTGGAATTACGGTAACCCGGAAAATAATGGCATTTGCCCAACAGAATCATGACAACTACTTTATCTATGAATATGTGTTTAAAAATACAGGGGTCGTTGATATTAATGGGAATACCGATCCGAAAACGCTAAACGATGTTATCTTTCATTTCCAATATCGTTATGGGTTTGGACTTGATGCCTTTAGAAAAAATTGGGCGCCTTCAAACAATATCAACTGGGGGCGAAATTGTGTGAATCAGGTGGTCGGAATAGGGCCTAATAAAGGTGATTTTGATTTTCGAGCCCAGTATTCGTGGTATGGTATTCATTCAAAAAGCCCTGTTGACGATTGGGGCTGTCCAAATCCAAAAGACGGTTCTCTGGCTGCCGTGCAATATACAGGTAATGTAATTCTTCACGCAGATACTTCACCCCATGATCCAACGGACGATGTAAAACAACCAAGTACAACAATGTATATAGGTTCGGATTGTCCGGCTACTAAGGGTAGCGATCAGTTTAATTCTACACTAATGGATGCGAGGTATGCATTAATGGCAGCAGGTCACCCCGGGAAGACCCACGCTGATGAGGTTGGCGATGGATTTGCAGACCAATGGGGTACTGACCCCGGCGGCTATACTCATGGGCAGGGGTTTGGCCCTTATACTCTTGAACCAGGAGATAGTATCCGTATCGTTATAGCGGAAGGTGTTAGCGGAATTAGTCGGCAGAAGAGTGTAGAAGTGGGTAACAACTGGTATCAACATCATGCTAATATCGGAGAGCCTGTTTTAATACTGCCTGATGGTCAAACAACTACTGATGAAGATGAGTATAAGAGACTCTGGGTGCAGACCGGCGAAGATTCCCTGTTTCAAACTTTTAGAAGAGCCATTACCAATTTTAAGAATGATTATAAAATTCCTCAGCCCCCCCCTCCACCAAATACATTTGAAGTAAATTCCGGAGGCGATCGTATCACCCTTAGCTGGAGTAATAATGCCGAAACATGGGAATATTTTGACGGTTACGATATATATCGCGCAGTTGGTAAACCGGATACACTATATGAAAAGATATTCTCGTGTAATAAATCAGATGTTGTTAATGTTTATGAAGATAAAACCGCGCGCCGGGGATTCGATTATTATTATTATATTCAGAGCAAAGATGATGGCTCCCAAAATGATATCAATCCCGGTATTCCTCTTGTTAGCAGTAAGTTTTATACGATGACAAATCAACCTGCCTATCTCCGCAGACCGGGAGGAAAATCGTTGTCTGAAATTCGCGTTGTCCCTAATCCTTATAATATTAGAGCAAGTTCGTTGCAATTTGGCGTTGATGCACCCGACAGACTCGCATTTTTTGGGCTGCCACCAGAGTGTACCATTAAGATTTTTACCGAACGTGGTGATTTGGTTGATACAATTGAACATACTGATGGTACAGGTGATGAACTATGGCACTCGATGACTTCATCAGGTCAGATTATTGTCAGTGGTGTATATATCGCGTATTTCGAAGTTCCAAGAGATTACCGTGATTCAAACGGAAATCTCTTGTTCAGAAAAGGCGATAATATCACACGCAAATTTGTAATTATTAGATAGTTATTAAGTGGGAGAAAAAAATAATGAGTCGCAATAAAAGGAACATTCTTATAGCTGGATTTTGCCTGTCTCTCTTTATGTTTACAGGTTGTGAAAAACAACTACCGCATCAATATCAAGATGAGGATTTTGCCATTTCTGATATTGATGAAAAAGCCTGCTATTATTTATCTTGTGATCTTACCGTAATAGATACGGTAGTCACAGAAGGTAGTGATACTGTGTACGTAGAGCGTCCTGTCTATGTGCCGATAACTCCAGTAGCTGATTCAGTCATTGCCGGCGCATGGAGCAATGCAAGCGATTCTTTGATTAATGCTATGTTTGACGACATTTTGTGTGTGGATACAACGTTATTAATAAACTATTTGGAGCCGATGGATACAAGTTATGCGTTTTATAATCATATTGCTTCTGACAATGAAGATAGCAGCATGGTATATTTTTTCATAAGTTGGGAGTTTACCGAACAAAATATGAATTCTTGTGTAGAAATTGATATTTTCCAGGATGACGGAGAGCTTATTAAAGTCGAAAACAAAGATATTGCCCAGGAGACAATTGCCGGATGTACACAGATTGTTGAATTAACTACAGGAGTTGAAATTGTCCCAAAGATTAAAGCACGGTATGTCTATAAACTTGCCGGCGGACCTTATTTAGTACGGTTTCTTGTTTCTGACCCGTCAGTGATAAGTAACTTTCGAATGGCGATATTAAGTGAGTAATATGGTTTTTATTTTTGACTCCATTGTTTAATAAAGAGTAAGGAGAGTAGTATGAGAAAATATATGTTATGTACAATGGCAGTAGTTTTCAGTATAGTAATTACTAGTTCCCATGTTTTAGCACAACGGAAAAAGATTGCTCAAACCGGATTTCAGTTCTTAAGTGTAGGAACAGTTGGGCGTGCCGCCGCTATGGGAGAAGCTCTCACAACTATTGAAGGGAGCTCCAGTGCGCTTTTTTATAATCCGGCAGGAATGGCAAGATTATCATCTTTTATAGACTTGTCTATCAATTATAGTAGTTGGATTTCTGATATTACATATAATTCATTTAGCATTGCTCTCTCCCCTCGGCATGGTGATTACGGTGTTTTTGGTATTAGTGCGATGTGGGTTGACTATGGAGAATTCCTGGGGACTATGCGTTGGAGTAATGCAAAAGGATATGTTGATACAGAGGTATTTACACCTACAGCGATAGCTGTTGGGATAGGTTATGCAAAATATTTAACGGACAAGTTTGCTGTGGGGGGGCAGATAAAACAAGTGGCCCAATATTTGGGAGAAAGTGTTATTCCTGACAAAAGTTCTAATACCGGGTTAGCGGTTAGTAAAAATGTAGCTTCAGTTTTAGCATTTGATTTTGGCACTATTTTTCGAACGGGATATAAGAGTTTAGCATTTGGAATGAATGTTCGTAATTTTTCTGAAGAATTAAAATTCGAACAGGAAAGTTTTCAGCTTCCGCTTACTTTCAAAGTAGGTATTTCAATGGATATACTTGATTTCATAAATAATATTTCTGATGCTCATTCTTTCCTTGTTGCAATTGACGCGGTCCATCCGCGTTCATATCCGGAATACATTAATTGTGGCGGTGAATATTTATTTATGAATACGTTTGCCTTACGCGCAGGATATATGTCCAACAGAGATGAGTATGGCTTAACCTATGGTTTTGGTATACGGAAATTCGGTTTAGCATTTGATTATGCCTATACCCCATTTGGTGTTTTCGATGGAGTGCAACGTGTTACTATTCGCATGTCCATATAACACAAATTAATATTTAGGAGTGAATACATGAAGTGGAATGAAATTAAAAATAAAATAATCCTACTGGCATCCTTTCTCTTCATCATATTAGGATGTGAAAATAAAATAACCTACGAGCCTGTATGGGATCCTGATAAACAGGGAGCGCCGGATCCGGTCATTTATAATGTGCAGCCAGATAGCGCATTCGGTGGAGTAATGGAGATTAATCTATTTGGTGAAAACTTTGCTCCGGAAATCAATCAGAACTTCGTCTATTTTGGTAGAATTTCGGCCGTAGTTAAAGCTGCCTCAGCTAACCAGTTAACGGTTATTCGGCCAATTGATTTAAGTGATACCGTAACAATTTATCTTTCAGTTAGAGATGCATATCAATCGACTAAATTTGGCCCGTACAAGCTAGAAGAAGGTATTATTGAAGTTGGAGAGGAATTAGGCAGAGTATATTCAATTGCCATAGATTCGAGTGAAAATCTTTATGTCCATCGGATGAATGACAAGAAAATATATAAAATAACGCCAGATGGAAAGCAAAGCGAATACGGTACGTTCACTGAGGCATCAACATCATCAGCCATGAGAATGGGACCAGGTGGTTATTTATATTTGCAAAGAAGTACAGGTAGTGGTGACGGATTTAAAAGACTTTATAGAATAGCCCCCGGAGGAGGTGAAGCAGAGCGGTTTGTGAAACTTAGTAGAAATGTAAAATCTTTTGATTTTGATCAAAATGGCAATATTTATTCAGGAGGTATAAATAGCGGGATGTTCGTAATTCATTCTGATAAGACGTTTAAAAAAGTGGGAAACTATCTTGACTTTGACATTAGGTCTATAAGAGTCTTTGAAGGATGTGTATATGTTGCCGCGGGGTATAGTGGTACAGATACATTGCTATCTTCTGATAGTACAACGGTTATTGCGGTACCGGCAGGGAAAGGTATATGGAGAAGTCAAATATTAAATGATGGAAGTTTGTCCACTGTCGAACCTGTCTTCAACTGGGCAAATTCCGGAAGCTTCTCAACATCAGAAATAAACGATATTACTTTCTCGGAAGAAGGTGATATGTATGTTGCCACAAACAACTCGAATCCTATTTTAATTATTCATTCTGATGGTAATACAGAGACATTATACGAGAAGATACTGAGCGGTCCTACCACTCATTTAGTGTGGGGTAATGGTAATTATATTTATATAAATAGGTATGGTGAGAATGATGATGTTTCTGGAGTTGACCGAGTTATTATGGGTAAACAAGGAGCGCCTTATTACGGTCGAGATTAACATAAAATTGGAAAACATGGAAAGGAGGGAAATAATATTTGTTTAAGACGCTAATTAATGTCTATTTCCTAACATTATTTAAAAGAAAGGGGGCTGAACAAAAAAAGAGTTGCATTTGATTGGAGGAGAAGTAGTTGTTGGCTTCTCTCTAAAATTATTAATCTTTAAAAACTAAAGAGGTGAAAAAATGGCAAGAAATTTATTTTTGGTTACATTTACACTATTATGTATTTTTACTATGGCTTTTGCTCAGGATGACCTGGTAGTACCTTACCTGATGAAGGTAGATGAGCCTATTACGGTAGATGGCGACCTTTCGGATTGGAATTTTGCTTTTCCGATTGACTTTAACAGGGAATCAATTCCAAATAGTTCAAGAGCTTATGGCTGGCTGCCGGGCAGTAACGATAGTTTAAGCGGTACTATCTGGATGCAGTATGATGATGAATATCTCTACGTGGCTGCGAGCGTGAAGGATTACTGTCCGGGCGCTCCCTCCGCCGGCTGGGCGTCTGATGGTG
>JAGHBC010000129.1 GCA_021161185.1 Fidelibacterota bacterium | reverse complement strand
GTATAATATTCTATCTGCCTTTTCATCTTAATCAATTCCATTTCCAAGTGTGGTATATTTTGAAAATTGGGAATCAATTCATTGTTTTTAGTAAATTCATCATATTTATTTTTCAAACTTGCTAATTTTACCTGCTTTGATATGATCGCGGGATTATCTATTGAAGTTAAATTCATGGCTACTTCAAGTTCCACTTCTGCTGCCATGATTTCAGCTTGCAGTGCAGCAGCCCTTTCTACCCCCACAGCTATCTGATCGCTAATACTTAATAGCCGATTTTCTTGCATAAACTCAGTAAGGTTTTGACTAACAAGATTCAAACTATCAATTACCTGATTATATCGTTTCTCAATAAATTCCCGATTGTTTTTTGCGTTCTTAGATGTCAGACTAATGTTTATCGAATCCAAACTTCTTACAATATAATTAGCCATATCAGCTACCATATCCTGATCCTTGTCAAGTACTGCAATAGTTATCTGATTCTCGTCACCAACTTTAAACGAGAGATTTTTATTTATCTTTTTTATGGTCGCTCCAACATTATCAGTGCCATATTTTTCCTGCAGATTAAATTTGTCGATAAGCGCTTCTTTCAGCGTTCGGCTTTTTAAAATTGCTAAATATCTAAATAAATTCTCATTACCACCAAACATTCCTCCCATTCCAAGATTGCCAAGGACACTCATTGCTCCCAAAGAAGATTCAGTTGAATTTGGCGGTAATAATACAGCAGTCCCTCTATACCATTTCGGAAGAAATAGGCTTATAACCGCCGAAATAATTCCAATTAACAACGTAAGCCCAATAATTGATATTTTTTTTCTCCATATAATCTTACAATAATCTATCAAACTCAACTCATTATTATACATTTAAATTCTCCTTAATCAAGTCGAACAGTATCATACTTATCTACTTGTCGCTGCAATAAATGTCAATACCACTGAAGTAACAGCAGACAATACTTGCAACACTGACATATCGCCAAACAATACATATATTCGGGTTTGTGGTACGATAATCACATCCCCTCGTTTTATCTCGGCTTCTTTCCCTTTTTCAATAGTGCCGTCCAGGTGCCTGACAATTGCCCTCTCCACATCTCCCTCCGCTGTATTACCTCCAGCCATATTAATGTAGTCCAGATAAGTGTATCCAGGGAAAAAACTAAATCCGCCCGGTGCCTGCACGAAACCATTCACTGAAATTCCTCGTTCCCTTAGAATATCAATGGCATCTCCCGGCTTTAATACTGTTTTATGAAAATCTTTTGGAAACACCGTCATAAATAATTCTTTCCCGTTTTCCATCCTGGTAATTGTCACACTTTCCAGATCGGCATTTGTAGAAAACTTTGCTCTTCTGAACAAAAAATCTCCAAGCGTTTCTCCTTTTTGAATTATATCATAGCCACTACCTGCAATCGAGCCTCGGATTACAACACCTTCTTTATCCACATCACCAAAAGGGACAAAAATTCTATCACCTTCCAAAAAAGTTGGGTTATTAGTAAGTTTACCATCGGTTAAATATTTTAAAAAGTTTACTGATTCTGTTGTGCCGTTAGCTCTTGTAATTTTTATATTATATTCTTCCGCAAATTGGTGAAATCCTTCGACTTCATCGATAATTTGATCTAATCTGGTAATAGGAGTCACATCTATGAACCCCGGAGAATTCACAGCGCCAATTACTTGAACCTTAAAGTTTCGAATATTCAATAATGTTACACTGACCTTAGCATTTGTATAAGTGCAACTAATGAAATCCTTAATTTCATTTTGTGCAATGAGCAAGGATTTTCCATTGATATCAATAGCACCTACACTTGGGATCAGTAATTCTCCTGTAGGCCCGACCGTTAAAGTAAATGTAAAGTTTTGCGTGGTTATGATATTAATCCCCAAAATATCTCCAGGTCCGACGATATATTCATCTGGATTTATTGCCGTTTCCAAAGAAAATATCTGTTGTTCAGGTTCTACCGGAAATCTGACATCCTGTTCGTCCTTCCCCATACCCACAACAGGAGGCAGAAAACGCCTTCCGTATGATTGAGCGAATAAAAGATTAAATAATAACAGTACTATGGCAAAATATCGAATCACCTTCATAATTTTCCTCATTTGATATTTTTATAACTCCATCTCATGTCAAAGGCATCTCTTCGGGATATTGTTTCTTATAAAACTCCAAATATTCGCCGCTCTTCAACGGCTTCCACCAGTCCTGATGCTCCACATACCATTGCACTGTCTCCTGCATAGCCTTTTCAAAAGGATGCTCCTGTTGCCAGCCCAGCTTATGCAATTTTGTTGAATCCAGCGAATAGCGCCGGTCGTGACCGATCCGATCATCAACATAACGAATCAACGATTCAGGTTTCCCTAACAGTTCAAGGATGAGCCCGGTAATTTCAATATTCTCTTTTTCACTACCGCCGGCAATGTTATAGACTTCACCAATTTTACCATTTTGGAGAACAAACTCGATTCCCTCGCAATGATCTTTTACATATAACCAGTCACGAATGTTTTTCCCGTCACCATAGAGCGGTAATTGTTTATCTTCCAGCGCATTGGTTACAAACAAGGAAATTAACTTTTCCGGATATTGGTAAGGTCCGTAATTATTTGATGCGCGGGTTATTATAACCGGCAATCCATAGGTAGCAAAATAGGAATATGCTAATCGATCACCGCCCGATTTGCTGGCAGAATAGGGATTACTCGGCATCAACGGTGACTCCTCGGTAAAGGACCCCTTGTCAATCGACCCGTAAACTTCATCGGTGCTGATCTGAATAAATCGTTTGATCCCAAACTTTTTCGATGCTTCGAGAAGAACATATACGCCATACATATCGGTACGAATAAAATCTTCCGGGTTGCCGATACTGCGGTCCACATGGCTTTCCGCGGCAAAATTGACCAGGAAATCGGGATTGTACTTTTGAAAAATTTTCCCGACGACTTCCGCATCACAGATATCGCCTTTTACGAAAATATAGTCCGGATTATTTTTCAGATCATCAAGATTTGCCGGATTTCCGGCATAGGTCAGTTTATCAAGATTAATGACTTTGACGACATCATATTTTTCAAAAAGATAATGGATATAATTGCTACCGATAAAGCCGGCGCCTCCCGTAATAAAATATGTTTTCTTTTTACTCATTACCACCTTTTAAAATAATATGTCATTATCATTTTTTATTTTTTTACTTATAAATATCGGCACAAATGCCTTCGTTGCTAAAATTCACCCCAATCATTGCGTTTTTTTTGAACATCTCCATCGCAAAACGTTTAGTTATTTCCTTAAGATATGTTGCCGGCGCTACGGGCTATTCAAGTGATTATCAATGTATTGTTTGAGATCTCTTCCCTTTTTTGTGTCATTATCATGTCGGAAATTTGCTTATCAAAGGGCAAAATCGCAAGTGTTTTTTACTGATACCCTGATAAACGCCGAATTATCCATTCCGAAAGTAACAAGAGTATTAATATAATCAATACTCCGTTCCAGCGCCACAATTTTAGTTCGTGTTGCTTTTTTAAATCTAATACATCAAGCGAAAGTGTATTAAACAAATTCTGAATATCGATCGTTTGAATATATTTCCCTCCGGTTTTTTGGGCGATTGTGCGCAAAACTTCAACATTCTGCCTTATTGTAGAAAACTCTATGGAATTTTCCAGAACGGATATTTCCTGACTAAATTGTCCCAAAACATTCTCTCTAACTGAGGCTGAAGCTTCAATCCGATAGTCTCCCTCCGACTGTAAATGAACTTTGCCAGCATATTGAAATCCATCCCATTGAATGAGAAAAGGCATTGAATTGTTCCTTGAATCAATCAACCGGGCGTTCACGACAGCATTTTTTACCAGATTCCCCTGTACATCGGTAACAATTCCCTTGATCTCGGCAAACTCTCCAGTTAAATAGGTCCGTTTATTGAGGTATAATTGCAAATTTGAAGTGCTCAGCGTATCGGTTAACCACTTTATTAATCCTCCTCCCAACTCTGCGTAAATGCGCTGATTTTCGTTATCCTTGGTCAACATATCCCAGCGCCATAAATCCGTCCCAATTGCAACTCCATAGCGGGTCCCCATCGAGATACCTGTGGCAAGTACCGGAATTTTATCAGAGTTTGCCGTTTCTAATATCGGATTTAAAAAACCGGCAAGTTTTATCCGGCGATAAGCCATTCCCACAGGAGGAAGTTCAGCCCAAATATTCTTTAATCCGGCGCCTGTATCAATATCTCTGATAATCGGATGCCCCTTCTGCTCTTCCGGAACCTGCACCAAAATCGGTTCAATATTTCTGCTCTTATCAGCGATTATAATGATTTCCTCTTTTAGTATCCGGTTCATCTTTGAAAAATTAGTTTTGTCTGAAGTAAAAATAAAGACAGCCGGTTGATCCGTAGCTATTTTCGACCGAACAGAATTTAATAAACCGGGTAAGGTTTTTGCCGTTGGAAAACCGGACAAAACGACAGCATCCCAATGAATCTGAAACGGATCTGTAGCGGTTGTTGAACGCAGTTGATTGTCCACCTCGAGTAAACCATAATATTCCATTCCCCGGATCGATTGAATCAGATTGCTGAAAAATCGCGATTCAAAGCCGGCGGCTCCCTGTATCATTACGATGTTAGTGCGATTGGGACGAACATTTATCTGCCCCATTCTGATATTATTGAAAGGGTTCCGGTCGTGGAGTGTATCAATCACAACGCTGATTTCTTTTATCCCGGGTTGACCGAAAACGATTTCAAACTGAACTGAGCGATATAAATTCTGAAGCGATGTTTGGACGACTTTTTTCCGGATGATAGCATTATCCTGTTTAAGAAATATGTCTATTGTACCCTGGCGTCCCAACGGTAATATGCGGGCTTCGATTGTGATCGAATCGCCAACCTCAGCCGTAGATGGCACCAGAATTTCTACTACTGCCGGATCCAGTATCGGCATACTGTCTCCGATACCAAGTGTATAAATCGGAAATTCGCTGTCAATATTCATTAATAACGGATCTTCGCCCTGTGTAAATACGCCGTCGGTAATCATTATCGCCGCCTGAATATTTTCATCGGGAAGTCTCTGTGTACCTTTGATTAAAACATCCGACAAATTCGTTCCACCGGCGTTCCATTGAAGCTCATTAACGGTGCGAATCTCCGGCTCTACCTCATAACTAAACGGATACACCCTGACTTTAACGCCCTGTTCCTGAAATGCCCCGCAGACCATCTTAACAATTTTATGCAATGAGTCGGCGGACACATTTTGATGAGCAGACATACTTGCCGACCTGTCAACAAAGATATCGACACAGGGTTCCAGATGTTCAATAGTAGTCCATTTTATAATCGGCTTTACAATAATTATAAGGAGAAGAATCATCACAGCGCAACGAATAAAAAAAAGAATCCAAATATTAGAAAATATCCGATAATCTGTTTTTCTAAAAGACAGAAATAATATACCGGCGATCACCGCTATAATTGCAATCGTCCATAAAGTCAAATTTTGAAATTGAATTGAAATAGAGTGCATTAGTTATCTGAAATTAGGGAGAGGTTTGGTATGGCTGAAATATCGCTTTCCGAAAATTGCTTTCGAATAAATAGCTCCATTCCCGCCCTGGCAATCATAGCGGCGTTATCGGTACAATATTCTAAAGAAGGAAAGTAAATTTCCATCCCATATCTCGCCGCCACCGACTGAAAAGCAGCTCGCAGACGAGAATTAGCGGCAACCCCACCAGCCAATACAAGTCTATTAATATTCTCATGCAGGGCAACTGAAATTGTGTTTGTTACCAATACTTCAACAATCGCCTCCTGATATGAAGCGCAGATATCATGGAAGTGTTTCCGTGTCCAATCAGCGCCTTCCTTTTTCACGAGATATAAAATAGATGTTTTTAAACCGCTAAAACTAAAATCGTTGACGCCATTTTTTATCTTTGCCCTTGGAAATGGATAAAATGTGGGATCCCCCTTCGCAGCCATCTGATCAATCAATGCTCCCCCGGGATATCCTAAATTTAATATCCGCGCAGCTTTATCAAAGGCTTCTCCGGCAGCGTCATCAATACTTCGACCGAATATTTGATAGTTATGAAAGTCTTTGACATAGACGATCTGGCTATGACCACCCGAGACTAATAAACATAAAAAGGGGTATTCTAAATCCGGATGATCCAGAAAATTAGCCATAATATGACCCTCAACATGGTTCACTCCAATCAAGGGTTTATTGCCTGCATAAGTCAAACCCTTGGCAAAACTCAAGCCAACCAATATTGCCCCCATTAATCCCGGACCACGGGTAACGGCTACCGCGTCAATTTCGTTAATCGTAATGTGAGACTGATTAAGAGCTGCCTTTGTCAATGGCTCAATAATCCGCATGTGTTCTCTCGAAGCAAACTCGGGCACGACTCCACCATACTGTTGATGGAGCAACTGAGAATGGATCAGATTGACCAGTACATTACGATCTTCCAGAATCGCAACGGCAGTCTCATCACAGGATGTTTCAATACCTAATATTCTCATTTACAAAGATCTTTCCCGAAGTATCCGCACTTCTATGCGCCTTGGTGTCAAATTACTCCAACTAATAATCCCCGCAGGAAGTTCCACCGTCGGAACATAATAATTTTCACCATAGTTCCAATTTTTCTGAAAATTAAAATAGACGTTGATATCCTCTGGTTTTATATCCTTTAAATGGCTAACAGCCGAAGCAACCGTTAACGTCACTTCCGATGGGCTGAGTTCAACATTTGTCCCACGAGGCACACCTGTTAATTTAATCGGGATATTGGTAATAATCCTTTCGCCGATCTGGTCAACAGCTTGAAACAGGTGAATTCGCTTAATCGGAATATTTATATTGTCTGTTGCGGAAATTTCGAGATTTAGGTTTATCTCAACAGGGGATTTCACGTCGGAAACAGTATATTCTTCAGTATTTATCTCTTTGTATTTTTTCAGGTATGTCCGCGGACCACTTAAAGTAATACTATCGGGCTCCAATACCGGATCATTTACTAAAATATAACCTGGCGCGGTTTTAATATTTAAACGCGGTCGAACCGGTACTTTAAGCACATCCAAACGATCTAATTCCACCCTTAACGATTCCGGATAGATAACATGATTAAATTTCACATCAACATTTCGCGGAATTATAATCTTTTCAGGATTATTGAGAAAATATTCATTTAGATTGAAATCATAAAACCAGTGAATATTTTCGACATCCAGTACAAATTTGAACGATGATTTCTGAGAAATTAACAGGTAGAACAGGTCAAAGCCCCTTCCGGAAAAATCTACTTTAATTTTTTTCGGAAGCTTTTCTTTTAAAGTTTTACCCTGTTCAATATTCAGAATATCCAATGTTGTATCGATAGTATAAGTATACTGGTTGCTTAAAATAGTAAAAAACCAGATAATCATCGTCAATAAAAAGATACCAACTTTCACTTTGGTATCCTTCATAAACCAGAATTTAAGCTGACGCCCAAATAAAGTAATAAATGACTTCTTAGCCATGTTTAAGTCCATTCAGCATTTTATAATTAGCAATGGAAAATAAGATAGGGGCTTATTAATTACAAGCCCCTATTTTATTATGAATTACTGCCAATGAGCTGTTTTCTCATTCTTTTTTTTCCTCATTACTTTCCTTAGCTTCGGTTTTTTTTGCAGTTGATCCCTTCACCCTTTTCGTTGTCTTTTTTGTCTTAGTTGCAGATTTTGCAGCAGCCGTTTTTTTAGTCACTTTTTTATCTGTCTTTTTTTCTTCATCTTTAGCCTTAGTTTTTTTTACCGGTTTCCTGGCAACTTTCTTTTTAGCTGGTTTTACCTCTTCTTTAGTGGTTTTATCTGCTTTTTTAGTTACTTTCGCAGTTTCAGGCTCTTCTGTTTTCTTTACGGCTGCTTTTGAAGCGGTTTTTTTAGGTTTTTTTTCAGCTTCAGGTTTTTCTTTTTTTTCAGCTTCTGCAATCTTTTCTCGGATCGCTTCGGGAATTTCGATTTTATCAGACACGTTTTGGTTCTGCATCATATAGGCTTCGACTTCGTTTTTCGGTTCTCTTGGCAGCGCCTGTTGTCTTGACAGGACAATCCGTTTTTCATTTTTATTGACTTCCAGAACCTTTAGTTGAATTTTTTCACCAATAATCAGGTTCTTATCCAAATCTTTACGATCTCTCTTAGGTATCTGCCCAATTGGTACGATGCCCTCAACGCCATTGTCCAGGTTGATTACAATAACTTTGTCAGTGATTTTTGCAATTTCACCCTCAACGATCGATCCTTCGGCGTAAAGCACCTCAATCATCGGCCAGGGGTCTTCTGCCATCTGTTTTATACCAAGGGATATCTTGCGATTCTCCTTGGATACTTCCAAAATTTTCACTTCGATTTCATCGCCTCGTTTGACGACTTCCCGGGGATGACGTAATTTTCTGGTCCACGACAGATCGGAAATATGTACAAATCCGTCAATTCCCTCCTGGAGTTCCACAAAAATACCGTAAGGCGTAAGATTCCGGATAATACCCTTATGGATTGATCCGGGAATATAATTCTGTTCAATTGTCTCCCACGGATCCTGCCCCAGTTGCTTATATCCCAAGGAAATTTTTCGTCCTTCGCTATCGATATTCAGGACTTTAGCTTCTATAATCTCGCCCAAACTAAATATTTCGGAAGGATGTTTGATGTGCTGTGTCCACGAGATTTCAGAAATATGAATAAGTCCTTCAACCCCCTTTTCCAATTCAACGAACACACCATAATTAGCAATATTGACGACTTTACCTTTGACCACGCTGTCAACAGGATAACGCTCTTCAATTCCTTCCCATGGGTGAGGTGTTAACTGTTTTAACCCCAGGGAAACACGCTTTTTCTCTGAATCGTAGTCGATTACCTTTACGGTTAATTCATCGTCCATATTGACCATTTCTCTGGGATGATTGACTCTACCCCATGAAAGATCCGTAATATGAAGCAGACCGTCCAAACCGCCAAGGTCAATAAAGACACCAAAATCGGTGATATTTTTTACACGACCTTTCAGGACATCTCCAACTTTAATCTTAGAAAGGAGCTCGTCGCGTTTCTCCTTCATGCTCTCTTCGAGCAAATCTTTACGGCTCAATACAATGTTTTTCCGCAATTCATTCAATTTAACAACACGGAATTCCAGCGTTTTTCCAACATATGAATCAAAATCTGTAACGGGACGAACATCAATTTGAGAACCGGGCAAAAATGCATCGATTCCCATAATGTCAACAATCATACCGCCTTTTATTCGGTTAGTAATGCGACCTTCAATTGTCTCATTATTAGTATAGATTTCACGAATCCGTTCCCAAACACGCATGAAATCGGCTTTGCGTTTGGAAAGGATCATTTGCCCGTTTTCGTCTTCAAGGTCATCAACAAATACTTCAATCTGATCGCCAATATTGGGAAGCTCACCCTCACCAAATTCTTCTCTGCTGACAACTCCCTCGGATTTGAAACCAACGTCCATCAGAATTTCATTTTCAAGGACGGATACTACAGTTCCGATAATACGCTGTTCCTGAGATATATCCCTTAACGAACTTTCATAGATTTTTCTTTGATCTTCATAAACATCTTTTTTGATCTTATTGATATCTTTAATATCGAAAACTTTTATCTCTTCAGATAACGGACCACTTGTAACCACTTCAATTTCGTATATCTCTTGTGGAGGATCTTCCTGTGTGGCTATTTCTTTACTTGTTATTTCTTCAGGTGTTGTCTCAGAAGATTCACCTGCCGGGGCTTCCTCTAATACGGGAGCATCTTCAGTTGGTGAAAGATGCTTTATTTTAGAAGATTCTTCCACTGAGGGAGTTTTCTCTGTTAACGATGTTTTTTCTACTTCTTGCGAGGGGTTTGGGGTTATTGTTTTTTCTTCATCAGACATGAATTGAGTTCCTTTGGTTTTGGGTTTAACGATTTCTTAAATTCCATGTAATTAAATTAATCCATTACACATATTTTATTTTGAACAATTTTTACAATCTCTTCAACCTGTTCTTCGAAACTTAAATTGGTTGTATCGATGATAATGGCATCCTCAGCCTTTTTTAAAGGCGAATGCGACCGGGATGAGTCAATCTTGTCCCGCTTTTCTAATTCCCTTACAATCTCTGCGACGGACAATTTCTGCCCGATAGCTTGATAATCCTTAATCCGTCTTTCAGCACGCACCCGAATATCGGCATCCATATAAAATTTAAAATCCGCATCGGGAAAAACATTCGTCCCGATATCCCGTCCTTCCATGACGATATTATCATCCTGAGCCATTTGCCGCTGCCTCTCGGCAAGAATCTTTCTAATACCCGCTATGGCACTCACCGGGCTTACCAGTGAGGCAACATCAGAAGAGCGAATCTCATCGCTGACATCTTCACCATTAAGCAAAATATGATACTTATTATCAATCCATTGGAACTGAATGCAAGATTCCCGGGCTATTTTTTCAATCTGATCTTCATCGCAAATATCAATTTTTCGACGAATAATCTCGAGCGTCACAGAACGGTACATTGCTCCTGTATCAATATAGGTAAAACCCAGACGCCGGGCGACCTCTTTTGCGGTGCTGCTTTTTCCAGATCCGGCGGGACCGTCAATTGCAATAATTATTCCCATTATTCACCTTTCAAATAGCCAATAAATTTAATTCTATATCCTTTAAAAGCAAACGCTTTCCTTTAATAATTTAATCCGCATTGTTGCTTTAATAATTGGACCTCTTCACCGGATAGATGCCGCCATTGTCCTCTTTTCAATCCTGTTGCCGTAATTTCGGCGTATTTAAGACGATCCAGCTTGATAACTTTGTAGCCCAATACCTGAAACAAACGCCGGATTTCCCGGTTCATTCCCTCTTGTAATTCTAAAAGAACAAGCGCCTGAGTCTTAACATTTTTAAATTCTACAACTTTTGCCCTGGCGATTTCTTTTTTGCTTAACTGAACCCCCGTATTGATTTTTTGCATTACATGTATAGTTAAATGCTTGTCAAGAACAACCTGATACAATCGTACAATTTTATATTTCGGATGGGTTAAACGATACTGAAGTTCACCATCGTTAGTTAACAATAGCACACCGGTAGTATTTCTATCCAATCTGCCCACGGGTTTGACAAAAATATTCCGGCGAATTAGCATACCGACATGATCACGATTTTTTTCATCGTTTAAGGTCGTCATCAAGTCCTTAGGCTTATTCATAACGATATATGTATACTTTTGCGGAGATACCTTCTCATCATCCAGCCTGACAACATCTTTATCACCGACGGTAACAAATAAATCCGTAACGATTTTTCCATTCACCGACACCCGTTCATCCAGAATAAGCTGTTCGCATTTACGCCTCGAGGCAACTCCGCAAAGTGATAAATACCTATTGAGGCGAATTTCAGTCATCATCGCTCTCACTTATTTCTGCATTCATAATTTCTTCGATCTCTTTTAATTTCGGAAGATCATGAAGAGAATTCAAACCGAAATATTTTAAAAAATGAGGTGTTGTCGCATAAAGTAAAGGTCTGCCGGGCCCCTCTTGCCGACCTACCGTTTCAATCAGGTTTTTCTCTAAAAGAGTTTTCAGGTAAGTACTGACACCTCGAATCGCATCTATTTCACCGCGCGTAATCGGTTGTTTATAAGCAACAATCGACAAGGTTTCCAATGCAGATTTGGATAGTTTCACATTCCCTCTGTTTTGATACAATCTCCTTATCCAGGGCTCGTATTCCACACGCGTCATTATCCGGAATCCCTGTGCCACTTTTTGTATCCAGATGGGCATTTTCTCCCGTTCATAATAGGCATTTATCTCTTCGATTATTTCCTCGAGGGCGACACTGTCTTCAAGACAAAGTTCAACCTGTACCTGAGTCAGCGGTTCCTGCGCCGAGAAAAGTAAAGCTTCAACGATTCTATGCGTTTGCGATAACATTGCCATCCTTCGTTTGAATTCTGATTAAATATATATCTCCAAAAACCGTTTTTTGTGAAACTCTAATTTCAGCTGACTTGATCATTTCCAGGATTGCCAGGAAGGTAACAACAACTTCAATCCTACTTTTCAATGTCTTGGCAATTTCGGCAAACCTTAACCGTTTTCTGTTTTCAAACATTGTGCGGATAACCTGAGACTGCCGGTTAATATTTATTTTATATGTCTCAATCTCATAATATTTCGGCTTTGGCAGAGAATCTAACAAATTTTTAAATGATATACCCAAATCGATAAGATTAATATCTGATAAAAAAAGCCCCGGATCAAGATAACTATTTTCTAACGACGTAGTCACAGGATAATATTTTAATTGTTTCTCCTCTAAAGCACGGAGAACTGAACTGGCGCTCTGATATTTTTGGTATTCGACCAACATTTGCACAAGCTCCGTACGGGGATCTTCAACCTCTTCTTCGTTTTCAACACTTTCCCGCGGGAGCAGCATTCGAACCTTTATTCTCATTAACAGCGATGCCATCAGGATAAATTCGCCGGCGAGATGCAGATTCATCTGCTTCATAATTTCAAGATATTCGAGATATTCCTGAGTAATGTACGAAATCGGAATATCGTATATATTTATCTCATCCCTTTTTATGAAAAAGAGCAGCAGATCCAGAGGCCCTTCGAATACATCGAGTTTTACATTATAACTCATGAATTAGCCCAGCGACATCGCCCGGCGAACCTCCTGCATGGTCTCATTAGCAACTTTTCCGGCTCTTTTTTCTCCGTCTCTGATAATATCCAACACCTCGGCAACATTTTCCGCATAGTACCTGCGCTTCTCTCTAAATGGCGCAATATAATTCGAAATCACAGCGGCGCATTTCATTTTACAATCGACACATCCCAAAACGCCGGATGTACAGCCGGCATAAATATCGTCTGTTTCACCGGAATTAAATTTTTGGTGATAAGTATAGACCAGGCAAACTTCCGGACGACCGGGATCGCCTCGGCGTATTTTTTGCGGATCGGTAATTGCCTGACGTATTTTTTTCTTAATCTCATCTTCTTCATCGGATAGTAAAATTGTATTACCAACGGACTTGCTCATTTTATTACCGTCTAGACCGGGTAATCGCGCAAAGCTTGTTAATTTTGCATTCGGAATGGGAAAAACTTCACCATAAATCGAGTTGAATTTGCGAGCCAACTCGCGGGTAATTTCAATATGAGAAGCCTGGTCTTCGCCCACCGGCACCAGAGTTCCTTTATATAGCAAAATATCAGCCGCCTGCAACACAGGGTAGCCGAGGTGCCCATAAATAATAGCATCAATGTTGAGATCTTTTACCTGCTCCTTTAATGTCGGATTTCGTTCCAACCGCGCCTTGGTAATAAGCATCGAAAATATCAGGTGCAGCTCGGTATGCTCTTTTATCTGACTCTGCCGAAAAATCGGACTTTTATCAGGATCAATGCCCACTGACAACCAGTCGCTAACCATTTCCAGTGTATTCGGCAGAATCATACTGGTATCAAGGTTTGTCGTCAACGCATGATAATCGGCAATTAAATAAAAATTTTCATATTTACTCTGTAACTCAACCCACTTTTCAAGTGCGCCGACAAAATTTCCCAGATGCATTTTACCTGTCGGGCGCATTCCGCTTAAAATTCGGCATTGATACTCTTTTTTCTGCATATTCCCCTTCCTCTAATCTAAAAACAGATATGGACGCCATTCATCCAGTGGCGCACCCGCAAATCGCTGTAACGTATGTATCTTATGAAGTTTTTTAGGACTGGCTTGTAATGCCATTCCAGTATCTTCCAATCGCCGGTTACCCTTCTTATTATTACATTTAATACAGGCTGTAACCAGGTTATACCAGGTATCTTTGCCTCCCAAAACTTTCGGAATGATATGATCGATAGTTAAAGGCACATTCCGAGCTCCACAGTACTGGCAGGTATGATTATCCCGCCGGAAGATATTCGCCTTATTTAAAACTACATGCCAGTTTTGCAACCGGATATACTTATGAATTCTGATAACGGTTGGAACGGGAAATGCTTCCGAAACGGAGTGTAACATCTTATGATCAACAGTCTTCACCATACTGGCTTTTTGCTCTATCAACAATACCACCGCCCGCTTTACATCACAGATAAGCAGCGGTTCATAAGTTTGATTTAAAACCAATACTCCGCGATTAATCAATGATTCATTGTCGGGTTTATACATCTGGTTGGAATTTAAACCTTTCCTATTTTTGACATAATAATTTCATCGGCGACTTCAACATCGTTAAAATGTATTGTTGTATCTTTCAGCGTTTGAGTGGTCTCATGGCCTTTACCGGCGATAAGGATCAGATCATTCGGTTCCGCCATATCAATCGCATATCGGATCGCTTCACGACGATCATGAATAATCCGGTAATCAAAAGCATCCGCATTTTGAAACCCGGCAACAATCTGATTTGCAATTTCTTCCGGATCTTCCGTGCGGGGATTGTCGTCTGTGATAATAGCAATTTGACTCTTTTGTTTGACAATAGCCCCCATTTTCGGGCGTTTACCATGATCCCGGTCGCCACCACAACCGAAAACCGTGATAATCCGGCCTGGATTCATTGACCGGGCGGCATCCAGTACTTTTATAAGGCCGTCAGGTGTATGAGCATAATCAACGATTACGCTAAAATCCTGCCCGCGATTAATCGATTGAAAGCGACCGGCAACAATAATATCTTTTTCTAACCCGGATTTGATATCTTCCAAAGTCAAACCTCTATCCAGGGTCGCCGACACAGCCGCCAGCATATTGTAAAGATTGAACATGCCGCGAAGTTTGGCATGAATCTCAATATCACCCTTCGGAGTTACTAGCAGAAAAGATGTTCCGTTTCCGTTTATTTCAATATTTTTAGCCGTTACATCAGCTTGGTTTTTAATTCCATAAGTAATCTTCCGCGCTCTCGCAGCTTCAATAAAATATTTAGCCGAGGGGTCATCAATGTTAATTGCGACAACTTTATCAGGCGCCAGGCTGCGAAACCAGCTTAGTTTGGCATTCCGGTAGGCTTCCATGGTTTTATGCCAGTCAAGGTGATCCTGGGTAAAGTTAGTCCAGACACCAGCCTCATATTCCACACCTGCGACCCGCTTAAAATCCACACCGTGCGATGAGACTTCCATAACACAGTAATCAATCTTCTTGTCTTTCATATTGATAAATATTTCCTGAAGATCAGGAGGTTCAGGAGTGGTATCTTTTGACTGATAAATTTTGCCGTTAATTTTATAATAAAGTGTTCCTATCAGTCCTGTACGGTATTTTTGAGCCAGGATACTATCAACAATATGGGCAGTCGTCGTTTTCCCATTTGTACCGGTAATGCCGATAAGACTGAATGACCTTGAAGGATGTTCATAGAATTCACCGGCGACTAACGCCAATGCCAGGCGGGAATCGGGCACGACAATCTTAACAATACCTTCGGGTACATCAACATCCTGCTGAACAAGAACAGCCGAAGCGCCGGCTTTGATTGCATCCATAACAAAGGGATGCCCATCAGGTAGTTCAATTTTGTCTTTCTGGGTATAAATATTAATAGCAACGTAAAGAAAGTCTCTTTCTACACGCAGAGGATCATAGACAATACCTTTAATATCGGGATTTTTGTCGCCGAATACCTGTTTTTCAGGTAAAATAGAAAGTAACCGGTCGAGTTTCATGTAAGTTTGCTCCTTAATTTCAAATTGGTTCATTAAATGTTCTGAATTCTGTTTAGATAATCATCAATGGTTTCACGCCGCGTAATTTGAACGTCTTGCCCATCTATAATAGCCACTTCCGCCGGACGATACCGTAAATTATAAGGCATTGCCATAACATTCCCGTAAGCGCCCGCCTGAGTGAAAATCGCCAGATCGCCCTCTGTTACTTTGGGAACCATACGATCCTTGGTAAATATATCGGTATTCTCGCAGATTTGTCCACAGATATCGGCTTTCAGCAATGGCGTTTCGTCTTCTTTTCCATCAAATACTATTGAATGCTGAGCGCCGTATAATGCCGAACGAATCAGTGTATTAAAGCCGGCGTCAATGCCGATAAAGGTGCGATACCCCTCCTTGATCCCATTAACCCTACTAATCAGATAACCCGCATCACCAACCAGATATCGTCCGGGCTCCAGTGCCAGTACCGGATTGCCAAGTTGGTGCTCCTTGACTTTTTTCCGGAAAACCTCAAGAGTTTTTTTGCCTACGGCTTCAATATCCAAAACTTCATCATCACCATAATAGGGAATTCCAAAACCACCGCCCATATCAATAAATTCAAAATTGATCCCTAACGTCGATCGGATGTCACCCAATTCGTTCAGGAATAATTCCAGCATACGAGGAAAATGATCTGTTTCGAGAACTCCGGAGCCGGTCATCATATGAGCGCCATACCGTTTTATCCCGGCTTTGATTGCATTTTCATAAGCAACTACAGCTTTCTCAAACGGTACACCAAATTTAGCCTTATCTCCACCGGTAGTAATCTCCTCATATTTCCCATTACCTTTTCCGGGATTAATCCGGTAGGTAATCAGCTCCGGTTTCCCGACTTTTAGTAATCGGTACAGAGATGAAATGTCATCGAGGTTGATCTTTACTCCGGCATTAAAAGCGGCTTTTAAATCATCAGGGCTTTCATAGTTACCGGTATATAAAATGTGCTCCGGCTTGACCCCGGTTTGGATTGCCAACTGCAACTCGCCGGGGCTTACACAATCCATGCCGTATCCTTCTTCCAAAAAGATTTTTAATATCGCCGGGTGGCAGTTCGCTTTCATGGCATAATAAAAATCGACTCGAACTTCGTCGGACTGAAAAGCTGCTTTTAAACGGCAGGCGTTTTCACGGATTCTTGAAAAATCATACACATACAACGGTGTACCATATTTCTG
>JAGHBC010000147.1 GCA_021161185.1 Fidelibacterota bacterium | reverse complement strand
TACAATAGAGAATGAAAAAAGTATACGAACTTGATGTATATAAACTGGCTGAGAGACTATCGGATATGATCTGGTCGGATTTTGAAACCTGGAGTGATAAAGTCCAAAAAACAATCGGTTTTCAGATTATTCGTGCTTCGGACAGTATTGCAGCGAATATTGCGGAAGGTTACGGAAGATATACTCCGTTGAACAGGAAGAAATTTTACAGATATTTCAGAGGCTCTTCTGAAGAAACGAAAGCGTGGTTGAGGAAATTGTTTTGACGTAAGATAATTTCTGCTACAAGGCAAAGTGAATACGCCGAATTAATAAACGAACTAGACCTGAAACCAAATGCCTTTATTAACAAAACAAAATAAGCGAATACAATGTGGAGTATAAATCCAAATTTCCAATTTCTATTTTCCAATATCAAATTTCAAGTTTCAAATCTCAAATTTTAAAGGATTTTTATGTTTGAACCGAAAATTGTGGCGTTTTATTGTAAATGGTGCACTTCAGCGGGTGCTGACTTGGCGGGTACATCCCGGATAACTTACAAACCCAATATTACCGGTATCCGGGTGATGTGCTCCAGCCGGGTCGACCCCGAGCATGTGCTGGACGCATTTAAGAATGGTGCTGATGGCGTGCTGATTGGCGGATGCCATCCCGGCGATTGCCATTACCAGACCGGCAACTATCAGACATTGAAACGAATGAAGCTGTTGAAAAAGATGCTGACGGATTTAAATATCAATGAGAACCGCTTAAAGTTGGAGTGGATTTCGGCGGCTGAGGGGAAAAGGTTCGCGGAGGTGGTGGATAAATTCACCGAAGAGGTTCGAAAATTAGGGCAAATTCAGTACACACGATTGTGAAACGGTTAATCTTAGGGCTGGGCAACGATATTTTGACCGATGACGGTATCGGTATCTATATTGTCGAGCAATTGAAATCTGAGATTCACGATGCGGATATTATCTGTTCTGCCGATTCCGGTTTTGGCTTGCTTGATCACATGCTGGGATATGATCAGGTGATCCTGATCGATTCAATTATTACCGGAAAAACCGATGTGGGCAAAATTCATCACTTTTCGTCTTCGGATTTTTCGCAGCATATTCCGTTCAGCATTCATTCAACGGATATCATTTCTATCCTTGAATACTCCCGGAAATGCGGTTTTTCCGTGCCTGACAGAGTTGAATTTCTGGCTGTGGAGATTGAAGATAATCAGACGTTTCACGAAGGGCTATCGCCGTCAATTGAAGAATGTAAAGAAGCAATTGTGAATGAAGTGAGGGGACGATTGCGTAATATTTTTGATAATCATGTTTGGATAGTCAATCCAGGCTGAATTGTTTGGAGGAGGCATTATTAATGAGTGAAAAGCAAAAGATGATCAAAGTATTCATCATGGGTGAGGCCTACGAAGTGCCGGAGGGTTCGACAATCGTTATGGCGATGGAGTATGCCGGTTATCAGTTAAAAAAAGGCGTCGGGTGCCGGGAAGGTTTTTGCGGCGCCTGTGCAACGGTCTACCGTGAAAAGGGAGATTACAAATTACAAGGCGGACTGGCCTGCCAGACGGTTGTGACAGATGGAATGACACTGGCCCAAATTCCCTTTGTTCCCGCGGAAAAACCGGTCTATGATATTAAAAAGTTGAAACCTGATATCGATACTATTAAAGCGCTTTTTCCAATGGTGTTTCGCTGTGTCGCCTGTAATACCTGCACCAAAGCCTGCCCACAGGAAATTAAAGTCATGGATTATGTTCAGGCATTGAAACGTGGCGATGTCGCCAGAGCGGCAAACCTCTCGTTTGATTGTATTCGCTGCGGTCTGTGCGCCCTGCGTTGTCCGGCGGAAATCGTCCAGTACAATGCCGCAACTCTGGCCCAGCGTCTCTATGGACGTTATCTGGTGAAAAAGAGCCCGGAATTGGAAGAACGGATAGTTGAAATCGGGGAAGGGAAATATGACCAGGAACTTGCAGAACTTGAGAAAATGCCCAGGGAAGAACTGTCGAAGAGATATTATGCGAGAGAAATAAAGTTAAAGTAATTTTTTGGACACAAGATGCAAGAAACGAGAGTTAATATTGGAGAAGACTCGGGAAAATCGTCGGATGAAGATTTTATTTGGTTTCTGGAAATTTCCCATTCTTCTACATTTGAACTCGAAACTCAACTTATTAAATCTAATGATCTTGATTATATCACTGAAGATAATTTAAAAGACATACTTATTAAACTTGAAGAAATACAAAAAATGATTTTTGATGGCTTCGTAAAAAGTATAAAAAACTGTCATTCTGAACAGCCTGTCCCGACCCGTCGGGAAGGTGCGAGTGAAGAATCTCTTTTTGGTTCTCGTCGGAGATTCTTCTTCGCTTCGCTCATCAGAATGACACATATGATCACTTTTTACGAAGCCATTATTTTTGGTTTTATTCAAAAATTAAAAGCATCAGAAGTGAGATCATTATTCTTGACTTCTGATACTTAGAAAAAAGGAGCGCCTATGTATCCTGATTATATGATGAAATCAGTTGAAATGGTGGAAAAAACCCGTCCACAACGGCTGGAACTGGCCAGGAAACTCGGGAAACAGGTGTTTCCACCGATGAATGAAAAAGAACGCGAAGATGTATTAAATCGCTTTCATCCGGATTATAAAAAAGAATCCCGCCGCAAGATCAGAGTTGGCGTTAATAAAGGAGAACAACTGACCACGGAAGTTGCCGACCTGTTAGAATCGTATTCAAGAGTCGATCCGGCTATCTTTGATTTGAACAAAGCAGATTACGATACCGATGTACTGGTCATTGGCGCGGGCTCTGCCGGTATGGCAGCCGCAATAACGGCGGGTATAAACGGCAGCAATGTATTATTGGCGACAAAACTGCGACTCGGTGATTCGAATTCCATGATGGCTCAGGGTGGCATTCAGGCGGCGGATCAGAAGAATGACTCACCGGTCTTGCATTATCTCGATGTCATGGGTGGCGGACACTTTGATAATAAACCGGATTTAGTCCGGGCATTAGTTAATGATGGACCTATTGCTATTAAATGGCTGGAGGACCTGGGAGTCATGTTTGATAAAAACGAAGATGGCTCCATGATGGTGAAACCCGGTGGTGGCACCTGCCGCAGCCGTATGCACTCGACGCGCGATTACACTGGAGCCGGAATTTGCCGGGTGCTGCGGGATGAAGTCTATAATATGCCCGACAGGATTAAATACCTGGAATTTACGTCGATTATCGAACTAATTCTGGATGATAAAGGACAGGCGGTCGGGGCTATTGCCTATCACCTTGAAACCAAGCAGTATTCGATCATTAAAGCCCGGTCGATTATCATCGCTACCGGTGGATTTGGACGCCTGCATATTCGGGGATTTGAAACAACGAATCATTACGGCGCCACAGCTGACGGTCTGGTAATTGCCTATCGGGCCGGTGCCAACCTGATGTTTATGGATTCAGTCCAGTATCATCCTACCGGCGCGGTTTTTCCGGAACAGATTTTGGGTTTTTTATGTACAGAGAAAATCCGTACCATGGGCGCTCAACCTGTAAATATGGATGGAGACCTTTTTGTCTATCCACTTGAGCCGAGGGATGTGGAAGCCTCGGCATTTATTCGTGAGTGCACCGAACGGAAGAAAGGCATCACGACGCCGGCAAACAGAGTTGGTATCTGGTTGGATTCGCCTCTGGTCGACCAGATAAATGGGGAAGGCGCAATTCAGAAAAATTTGCCGGCAATGTTGAGACAGTTTAAACGTTTCGATATTGACATTGTCAAATATCCGATGCTGGTGTTTCCGACGCTGCATTATCAGAATGGTGGTATCGAAATCGACGAAAAAGGAGAATCCGGGATTCCCGGTTTATATGTTGCCGGTGAAGCAGTTGGAGGTATTCACGGTAGAAACCGCTTAATGGGTAACTCTCAACTGGATTTGATTGTTTTCGGCAGACGCAGCGGATACTGGGCTTCGGAGCGGGCGAAAATTGGCGTCAAAGTTGGAAAACTGACCATGCAGCATGTTTACGATTATGAAAAAGAGGTTAGCGCGCTGAATATTCCGAAAAAAAAGATAGCGCCAATCATTTTGCCTGATTATATTCCCGATCATGTTAAGGTCAAGCAAAAGACGACTGAATATTTTGGCACGTTATTTTAATATTTACAAACGGTTTGAATGGATAAATCAGCGCCGTTTGATAAACAACAAGGGAGAGATCAATGGAAAAAATCAAACTTGATTTGAATAATCTCGATGACGTATTTCCTGAAAATTTTAGTCAGGAGCAAATTGCCAGAGGAAAAACTTTATTTCTGAAGCGCCTGGCGGAAGTTGCTCACCGTTTTTATGGTGGTAAAATTCAGACAGCACCCAAAGCAGGAGTCTTCGGATTCAACTGGTTTAATGTCTGGTACACTCCAGGTGTTTCAAAAATTTCTACCACAATTCGTGATAACAACGATACCTCTTTTGACTTGTCAAATAGAGGAAATCTTGTTGCTGTAGTAAGCGATTCGACGCGTGTTTTAGGTGATGGAGATTGCACTCCGCCCGGTGGTCTGGGCGTAATGGAAGGGAAAGCCTTTCTGATGAAATATCTTGGCGGCGTGGATGCGGTGCCACTTTGTGTCAACAATCGTGATAAAGACGGAAATCCCGATCCTGAAAAATTAATTGAATTTGTGAAGATGATTGAGCCCAGCTTCGGTGCCGTAAATCTCGAGGATATTTCTCAGCCCAATTGCTACAAGGTACTCGATGTCCTGCGCGAGGAGTGCGACATTCCCGTCTGGCATGATGATGCCCAAGGGACTGCCTGCGTGACGCTTGCCGGGCTTATCAATGCTTTGAAACTTGCAAACAAAAATATAGAGGATGTAAAAATTGTTCATTTAGGAGCAGGTGCGGCAAATTCCACTATTGCCCGGGTAAATATTGCTGCCGGTGCAAATCCTGAAAATATGATCATGTTTGATATCAATGGTGCTTTAACAAAAGACCGAAAAGATTTTGAGCAGGATGAAAGGTATTATCACCAATGGGATCTTTGCCAGAAAACTAATCCGAAGGGAATTAAAGATTTCTCCGAGGCAATGAAAGGCGCCGATGTTCTGATCGCTTTATCAAAACCGGGACCGGATACGGTCAAACCGGCTTGGATTCGTTCTATGGCTGAAAAACCAATTGTATTTACCTGCGCTAATCCGGTGCCGGAAATTTACCCCTATGCCGCAAAGGAAGCCGGCGCTTATATTACAGCTACCGGTCGCGGTGATTTCCCGAACCAAGTGAATAATTCTCTCGGTTTCCCGGGAATTTTAAAAGGCGCCCTGATGGTCAGAGCGAGAAAAGTTACTGATGAAATGGCAATTGCAGCTGCTCATTCTCTGGCTGATTATGCCGAGAAACGCGGGATCGATCCCGATAATATTGTCCCGAAAATGAGTGAAGCCGATGTCTTTCCCCATGAAGCTGCCGATGTTGCCATGCAGGCGATTAAAGACGGTGTTGCCAGGATAGAAATAAGCCGGGAAGAGGCATATCAAAAAGCCAAGAAAGATATTGAATATTCCAGAAATATGACCCAGACGCTAATAACCGAAGGGTATATTAGTGAGCCGTCGCAACAGATGCTTCAGGATGCCATAGAGTGGGCGATTAAAGAGGCGGAGTAGCCGGAGAAACCCATTTTCAATCCGGCTTGCCGGATAAAATGGGTTTCATGCTCGCGACAAAACCAATTTAGTCCGACTTCGTCGTCCGGAAATTGGTTTTCAGTGTAGGTTTAGTCCGATGTCGTTGTTAGTCGGGGAAGGTCAGATATCCAAAACCAATTTAGCCCCGTCACTAGCCGGGCTGGAAATTGGTTTTTTTGGCTTTGCTGTCCGGAAATTGGGTTGCGGAGTCAGTCGATCCTATCATGTTCGGCATGTTGATTATTATCGGGTATTTTCTACATTGTTATGTTTTGACATTACCGGGAAGCTCGATTATTTTGTAGGAAAATTGAGATGTACAAATGAATGCTGTAATTAAATCACCCTTTACACTTTTAGGCGCCGGCAAGATCGGTATTGCATTAGCGTATCATCTGGAAAAAACAGGATTCGAACCATCTTTTCTATGGAACCGGAGCCAGGAAGGTCTTCGGAAGGCTTTGAAGATAGCTCCTTTTCGAAAATATTCAACTGATTTATCTCAAATACCGGCGCATTGCGAATGGATTATCATTACTGTCAAAGATGACGCTATCGAGGAGGTTGCACAAGGACTTGCCAATGTTATAAAAGATGGTGCTGGCAAAAAAGTTTTTCATACATCCGGCGCCTGGGATTCGAAACTGCTTGAACCTTTGCAAAAGGTCGGATGCCGAACAGGTTCGTTTCATCCCTTGATTAGTATTCCCGATATAGAAACGGGAATCCGCATGATACCAGGGGCAGTATTTAGTTGCGAAGGGGAAATCCGGAATGATCTGCTCGAACTTGCCCGGCTGATTGGTGCTACCGGAGTGCTGCTTAATTCCGAGCAGAAAGAAACAGTGCATCTCGGAGCCGTCTTTGTAAATAATTATGTAACGGTTCTGATTCAGTCCTTAAAACGGCTTGCCCAAACAAAAGGCATTTCTGACGACACTCTGAAACTGCTACTGGAACGGCTTGCCGGGCAGGCGTTTGGAGGCGCCTGGGATAAGTCTTTAAAAGATTCTCTTAGCGGTCCGGCAGTCAGGGGCGACGAAAAAACGATTCAAAAACACCGCAGGCAATTAAAGAATATGCCGGAACTAAAAAAGCTATACGATCAGTTTTTGGCATTAACCCGGCAATTATTATCTGAAGAAAAATAATTGTAATAAAGTCGGTTAATTGGTTAATTAGTTGAATTGGGGTAATTGATTTATTGGTTGAATTGGGGGGAAATTTAATATTTGCAATCTGAAATTTGAAATTGGATCAAGGTAAAGGTGATTTTGTGTGTTTCGCACCATCACTCCAATACTCCATCATTATACAATCACAATACAACTACTCTAAAACGACTTTGGAAAATTGGCTGAATTATAAACCTTTCGAAGGTTTGTAAGAAATTGGGGCTGATTTTCTATCATATTGTCTCAAAGGTTACCCCCCTGTCTGCCCTGCCTGACGGCAGGCAGGGCAATTCATTGGGTGGCTACTGAACACTAAGCTTCATCCTCCGAATTCATTCGGTGAGTGTACCGACTAAAGTTGGGAGCTGTGATGAGATTCGCTCCATTCCACCGACTAAAGTCGGCGGTTAACGTTTTCGATTTCACTCTTCACCTAATCACCTTTCAAAACTCACCGGCTGAATATACTGCGAAATGAAATTAATGCCTGTATCAGGGATATTAAAAAGTGGCTAAGTGAATTAATAAATGAGATGATTTGCGATAAACTTATTCGTCTTTAAGAATGATCTCGCCGCAATTAGGGCAGACCATATAAACACTTTGCTCACCAAAAAATCTCAAATGCGTGATGCGATAATTAGCCGTCCCGGACATATTAGGGCGCCGGTCTATGACAACGCTGTCGGATTTGGATTCATGTGGACAAAGCGGGATATCGTGAACATGTTGTATCTGGACAAATTCTTTTTTTACGATACGGTTGGAATTATCGTAAATATCAATATATCCGGCAATTTCGCTGATTTCCCGTGATGTGGAATTGGTGACTTCAACAGTAATTGTAAATAAATTGGTTTCAAACTGCTGTACTACCAAATCGCTAATTTCAACTGTTTCCTGAGCTGAAAGCAGGTTAAATAAAAACAATATGAAGATGATAGCGGAAAGTTTTCTCATTAGGACCTCTTACAGTTAATTGAAATATAGATGAAATGGGAATAATATGCAAGTGATGGCTTTTGCTTGATTGCGAGACCTGTGATTCATAACTTCCAGCAATGTATTTTTACCAAGTATAGCAGGAGTTATTACAATGATTGATAGTGCTTATAAATTTTTACAAACCAGAGAGCCGGTCCTGCTTTCGAAAATCTCAATTGAAAAAATAATAGCTGCCCGCAATACGGTAATGGATTATATTCATCGTGATGAGACTATTTATGGAATCAACACAGGCTTTGGTAAACTAAGTACCATTAAGATTGCTGCCAAAGAATTAGCCGATCTGCAGGTAAATTTACTGCGCAGTCATGCCTGTGGCGTGGGCGAACCCATTAGTACGGATATTGTTGCTCTGATGATGTACCTGAAGATTCAAAATCTTTCCAAAGGACATAGCGGATGTTCTCTTGAAGTAATCGAAAAGTTGGCTGAATTGCTAAACAAACAGATTTATCCAGTAATTCCCCGGCGGGGATCTGTTGGGGCTTCCGGAGATCTGGCTCCTCTGGCGCATATGTGTTTACCGCTTATTGGAGAGGGTGAAGTGCAATATCGGGGAGAAGTTGTCCCGGCTGAAAAGCTTGTAAAGCAAGGTGTCTATTCAACGGTAACCCTGGGACCCAAAGACGGATTGTCGCTGATTAACGGAACCCAATATTCGACAGCGCTAATTCTTTATGCCTTAGCACAATTGCGTGACATATTTGTATTGGCGGAATTAGCGGCGGCGATGAGTGTCGAGGCGGTGCTGGCAACTGATATTCCTTTTAGTGAGCATATTCAGAGAATTCGGAAGCAGAATGGTCAGAATATTGTCGCCGGTCACTTGAGAAATTTTCTGAGGAACAGCGCTATAATCCGATCTCATGTTAATTGCCAAAAAGTACAGGATCCCTATAGTTTTCGCTGTACACCACAGGTGCTCGGCGCTGTCTACGATACGATGAAATTTGTAGAAAATATAGTCAACAATGAAATTCAGGCTGTAACGGACAATCCGCTTGTTTTTCCGGAAACCGGCAAGATTTTATCCGGTGGAAATTTTCATGCAGAACCTATTGCATTGGCGGCTGATTATCTGGCTATAGCCGTAACGGAGTTGGCCAATCTGAGTGAACGAAGAATTGCTACTCTTTTAGATTCCGGTATGAGCGGTTTGCCGGCATTTTTGACGGATCACAGCGGTGTGAATTCCGGCTTTATGATTGCCCATGTTACCGCGGCGGCGCTGTGTGCGGAAAACCGCACTCTGTCGAATCCGGCCTCCGTTGAAACAATTCCCACTTCGGCTAATCAGGAGGATCATGTCAGTATGGCTCCCAATGCCGGGCTGAAATTGCTTCAGATTATTGAAAATACACGGCATATTATCTGGATAGAGTTTTTATCTGCGGCGCAGGGAATTGACTATCGCAATAATTTCACATGTGGCGACGGTACCCGCAAAGGTTATGAAAAAGTCCGGTCTTTAGTGCCTCATTTGGATAAAGACCGTATTTTTTATAAAGACCTTGAAAAATCACAAAGTTTTTACAACGATCGGGGTTTTATCCGTAAAGTCCACACAATTGCCAATGAATCGGTATAAAAAATAATTTAAAGGTGATAAAATGACAAAAATGATCAATCGGGAGGGACTCACATTTGATGATGTGCTGCTGGTTCCCTCTGCATCCAATGTTTTACCAAAACAGGTCGACCTGACGGCGCAACTGACGAAAAATATCCGGTTAAATATTCCCCTTATCAGCGCCGCCATGGATACGGTTACGGAAGGCGACATGGCGATTGCCATTGCCCGGGAGGGCGGGATTGGCATATTGCATAAAAACATGACGATTGCCGAACAGGTAGCCGAGGCTGACAGGGTCAAGCGGTCTGAAAGCGGTATGATCATTAATCCGGTGACCCTTTCATCCTCCAATACCATTCGCGAAGCCCTCGACATTATGGCAAAATATTCTATTTCGGGAATTCCTATTGTGGATCACGGACAATTATCGGGAATCTTAACCAACAGGGACATTCGTTTTGAAACAAATCTCGATAAATATATCTCGGAACGTATGACCAAAGAAAATCTTGTTACCACACCCGTGGGGACTACACTTGAAGAGGCTGAAGAAATTCTTCAACATCATCGCATTGAAAAACTTCTGGTTGTCGATGGCGATGGCCGCTTGAAAGGTCTGATTACGGTTAAAGATATTTTAAAGAAAAAGAAATTTCCCAATGCAGTCAAAGATTCTCTTGGGCGACTTCGTGTCGGTGCGGCAGTTGGCGTTTCCGGTGATTTTCTCGAGCGCGCGGAACGTTTAGCCGCCGGAGATGTAGATGTGCTCGTAGTTGATACTGCGCACGGTCATTCGAAAGGTGTTCTTATAGCCGTAAATAAATTGAAACAGTTATATCCCACGATAGATATTATCGCCGGTAATGTAGCCACCCGGGAGGCAACGAAAGCATTGATCGATGCCGGAGCAGATGCCGTTAAAGTCGGGATCGGACCCGGCGCTATTTGTACTACAAGAGTAATTGCCGGTGTCGGTGTGCCCCAACTTACCGCAATTATTGAATGTGCCGATGAAGCTCAGAAAGCGGGAATACCTATTATCGCCGATGGAGGGATTCGTTATTCCGGTGATATAGCGAAAGCTCTTGGTGGGGGAGCCAGTACGGTAATGCTGGGTTCACTTCTTGCGGGAATGGATGAGAGTCCTGGTGAAACAGTGCTGTATGAGGGGCGCGTCTATAAGACCTACCGCGGGATGGGATCCCTGCCGGCTATGGCAAAAGGCAGTAAAGATCGTTATTTCCAGGATTCAAACGATATGAAAAAACTTGTCCCCGAAGGTATTGAAGGGATTGTGCCCTATAAAGGCGCCTTGCAGGATACAGTTCATCAATTAATTGGAGGCTTGCGGTCGGCTATGGGCTATTGCGGAGCGCCGAATATTAGCGAGTTACAGCGAACCGCCGAATTCATAAAAATAACGTCCGCCTCAATTCAGGAGAGTCATCCTCACAATATAAAGATTAGTAAGGAAGCACCGAATTACAGAGCGGACAATTAATAAAGATAGATAACTTGATTATGATAATTTGGTGACAAAGGCAGCAAGCTTTGATTTCTTATTAGCCGCATTATTTCTGTGAATGATTCCCTTACTGGCAATTGAGTCAATAATTGAAACCGTTTCACGAAACAGAGGTTCTGCTGCGTCTTTGGTGTCGGCAGCCTTTACCTTTTTTATCATAGTTTTCATCAGCGATTTGTAGTGCTTATTGCGTAGTCGGGCTTTTTCTGCCTGACGAATTCTTTTTTGAACCGATAAATTTTTTCCCATTAAATTCCTTTCCAAGATTATCAAACAATTTGTAAATTTATTCATATCAATGCTGAATATCAAAGAAAAAGAGTGTTTGTTGCTAAATAATTCACAAAAAAGCCTGTAAATTCTGTCCGGGCAACATCATAAACTTTCTTTTTGGCTAATTTTCATGGGCCGTAAAATTAAAGTAACTGAAAACTTTTTCTTGTATTTTAGGGCGCTGCCTACTACTTTTTAGAGGGATTATAAAATATGAAAGAAAACGTACTTAAAAATATTCCGCTCTTTGCCGACATAAAGGATGAAATTCTTGAAAAGATTTTTGACCTTGTGCAAAAACGTGTTTATAAACGAAATAACATAATTCTGATGGAAGAGGATGCCGGGGATACCTTGTTTATCCTTAGTAAGGGTAGTGTTAAGATTACCCGTTTGAGCGATGATGGACGCGAGGTTATTTTATCGATCCTAGGTGATGGTGATTTTTTTGGTGAGATGTCGATATTTGATGGTGAAAGCCGTTCCGCCAATGTAATTGCTCTTGAGGATTCCGAGGTCTTTATCCTGAAACGGGGTGATTTTCTGGATTTACTGGAAAAACATCCCAAAATTGCGATTGCACTTCTACAGGAAATGGCGGTTCGCCTCAGGCGTTCCGATCAGCAGATTGAAGGACTATCTCTAAGCGATGCCGAAAACCGTATTGCCATGAGCATTATCCGTCTGGCGGAAGATCTTGGTGTGATTAAGATGGGGCAGGTAATTATTAATAATCTGCCTTTTCAGCAGGATATCGCCAATATGGCGGGAACTTCCCGTGAAACCGTATCCCGTATGCTAAATGCTCTTGAGAGGAAGGGCCTGATTCAACGCAAAGGGCGTAAGCTAATCATCACCAACTATGACGAATTTGTCAGGGAATTCGGGTAATAGATTCAAAGATACCATTATAAACAATTAAGTAAATGATAAGCGTTCCCGGAATGTTGAAATTAGAAATTGGATATTTGGGCTTCATGCTTTTGTACTGCTGATGAACGCATTCAATTTTGGGCTGAGTTTTTCAACTATTACTTTGTATTCTGCCCCGTTTGACTCAGATAAAACTTTTCTTCTTTTGTGCCAAAGGCATGTCTTCCCCGAATGGGATAATTTGGATCGGCTTAAACACTCAACTCGTAAACTCGTTTTATTCCTGTCTGCTGTGCCGGCACAGGCAGGCGCATGACAGATCAAATTCAGAGTGACTCTAATTAGACTTTTTTTACGAAATTGTCAAATCGACTAAATATTGTTATTCAATAAACACTGCTTTTATGGGATGGGATAATTATATTTAAGGGTTATTTTTTTACTGATAACTATTAAACAACAGATACATGACATCGGACAAATCAAGATCCAAAGACAAAAACAAGACTATGGCGGAAATGGGCTTCCTCGATCATCTCGAGGAGTTGCGTTGGCGCCTGCTTAAGGCGTTATTCAGTATTGTTATCTTTACGATTTTGGCTTTTCTGGTTTCCGACGTTTTTGTCGATTTACTAATAAAACCTTCCAGGATGTTACAACCTGAAATGAAAATTCAGGTCCTGAAAGTTCAGGGGATGTTGATGCTGAAATTCAGGGTAGCGCTGGTTATGGGTATTGTCTTTTCAATTCCGGTAATTGCCTATCAGTTCTGGGCCTTTGTGGCGCCCGGTTTATTTCCTTCTGAAAGAAGATGGGGGACCTGGCTGGTATTGGGTGTTACCCTGTTTTTTCTGGCGGGCGTTCTATTTGCCTATTTTGTCATTATTCCCTTTGCAATTAAATTTCTGGTGGCTATTGGTTCGACGGAAGTGGAAAAAAATATTTCCATAGATTATTATATGAAGTTCGTTCTTCAATTACTAGTGGCGTCCGGGGTTGTTTTTCAAATGCCGGTCGCCGCCTTTCTCCTCACAAAAATGGGCTTGATCACTCCGTCATTTTTGCGCAAAAGCTGGCGTTACGCAATTATCATTATTTTAGTGTTTGCCGCTTTTATCACTCCGCCCGATCCGGTGAGCATGTTGATGATGGGGGTTCCTTTGTTTTTTCTTTATGGGTTCAGTATTTTCGTATCCCGGGTAGCGCTGAAGGGTGAAAAACGCGACTTCTCTGAGGAGCCTGAAAAAGGATAAAATGCCGATCACAATATTACAGCCCAACAATGTTAAAAAAATTAATGCTTTCATTATTGAATCCGGTGGTGTTGAACATACCCAACGAAAATTGCAGGAAATATCGAAAAAAGCCCGTGAATCTCTTGTTGGTTTTCACGATTCCGATATTAAGCAAATATTGCTCGGTTTTATTGAATTTAATTTGGAAAGAATTAATTAGATTTGTTGAAAACTCCGCAGAAAATTTTGGTTATCCGTTTAAGTTCCCTAGGTGACATAGTTGTAATGACGCCAATTTTCCGGGCACTGCGTGAGCGTTATCCTACGGCTCAAATTGATTATCTGATAAAAACCGAATTTCAATCCTTGCTTGAAAACAATCCCTTTATTTCCAATCTGTTGGTATTCGATGCCAAATCAGGTTTCCGGGGTTGGCGGAAGCTGTGCCGTAAATTAGCCGCAGAGCACTACGATATTTATATCGATATGCATAACAATCTGCGCAGCCGGGTGCTTGGGCATTATTTACGGAGAGCTTCGCTGCTCAGGTTCCACAAACCTCGTTTGAAACGATTTTTATTGTTTTATTTCTATATCAATATTTTTCGGAAAAATTTCACTTTACTTAGTGAGTATTTTAAAGTATTGAAACCTTTAAAGATTTCAAATGCCGCTCTGATACCGGAGATAGTTTTAAGCGACAGTGCTGTGCAACGTACTGCTGAAATATTGGTGGAACAGGATATTCACCAGCCTTTCGTGGTGTTGTTAGCGGTGGCAGCCTGGGCAAATAAACGTTATTCTATAAATAAGTACCGGGAGTTAAGCCGGCGAATCGTTGAAAAATATAATGTTCAGGTAGTATGGCTTGGTGGAAAAAAGGATCATTATCTGAATGAAATTTCCGGATCGAAGGACCCAAAGAATATTTTCCTGATTGACGAGACAACGCTGGATGAATCGATCGCAATTCTCTCAAAAAGCTCTCTTGTCATTGGTAATGATACGGGCTTAAGTTATGCTGCCGAAGCGGTGGGAACACCGTTAATTGTGATTTTAGGGCCGACATCGCGGGAAACCGGAGCGGGACCGTTTGGACCTGACAGTCAATCCATTCAACAACAATTATGGTGCCGTCCCTGTTCGCAAAAAGGTAACAGAAAGTGTTATCGTAAGCGTCAATACTGCCTGGAAAATATATCTGTTGATGAAATTTTCGGGGTAGTCCAATCTGTATTAGACGGGGAAAAGAAGTGACCATTATTTGGATTTTTCTATACAATGTAATTATTGTTCCATTGGGGCTTTTGTCTATTCAGATTTATGCCTTGTTTAATGAAAAAATGAAAGAAGGCATTTACGGTCGCAAAGCGAGCTGGCATGACCTGAAGCGTTTTTGTGAAAAGCATCCCTCCAAACCGGTATTCCTGATCCATTCGGCATCGCTGGGTGAGTTTGAACAAGCCAAGCCGGTGATTCGCGGACTGAAAGCAATTCGCCCCGATGTATTGATTGTTGCCAGCTTTACCTCGCCAAGCGGCTTCAGCCATGCCGAGCGTCTGCCGGAAGTAGCGCTGATGATCTATTTACCTTTCGATACTTTTTTACGCACCCGCCAATTCATTCAAAAATTGAAGCCTCAAAAGATTATTTTTGTCACCTATGAATTATGGCCAAATTTAATTATTAACGCCAAACGTCATCATGTTTCCACCTATCTGATGTCTGCCCGGATTCGGGAGCGGAGTTCTAAATTTCATCCTCTTGTAAAGGATTTTTTTCGGGCGCTCTACCGGTCCCTGGATTATATTTTTGCTATTTCTGAAAAAGACCGAAAGTCCGTCCTCTGTCTGACCGGAAGCGTTCCGATAAAATTACTAACCCTGGGTGATACCCGTTACGATCAGGTAATCGAGCGGGCAAAGAGACGGATAGCGACGGATATTCCGAAGTTATTCGACGACGGTTTTATATTTATCGTGGGTAGCATTTGGCCTCAGGACGCCAAACATGTATTACCGGCAGTGGCGAAAGTTTTAGATGAATTTAGTAACTTTCGTTGTATTTTAGCGCCCCGCGAGCCAAATGAATATTCTCTGGAAATGCTGGAAGATCATTTTATTGGTAAAAAATTTCCAACGATCCGCTTAAGTCAAATAAAAACCGCTCCTGTTTGTGAGCGCATTATCCTGATTGACCGCATTGGAATACTCGCTGAGCTTTATCATCAGGCCCGGCTGGCTTTTGTGGGAGGCGGTTTTCGAAACTCGGTACATAATGTCATGGAACCGGCAGTTGCCGGTCTGCCGGTTTTATTTGGGCCAAATTATCATAACTCCCGTGAAGCGGAATTATTAGTCGAATCCGGGGGGGGATTTTCATGTTTAGATGAAAACCATATTTATAAAATCATAAAGAATTTAATAAAAAATTCAGATGCCTATGAAAAAGCGTCTCATTCATCCCGGAAAATAATCATGGATAATATGGGCGCATCAGCCAGGACGGTTAAAGAGATTCTGGAGAATGAATGAGAATAGAGATATCGAATCTGAATTTTCGGTATAGAGACAACCCGCTTTTATTTCAGGATGTAAATTTATCAATCCCACTCCAAAAATGGGTGGCGATTACGGGTAATAGCGGATCCGGGAAAACATCTCTCGCAAAACTAATTTCAAGTCTCATCAAGCCGGAAAGCGGAAGGATAGTCTTTCAAAGGAATGGAATTTCGAGAAATGAAATTCCAAATTCCGGGGTACATTTCGGTTATCTGTTTCAAAATCCCGATGATCAATTTGTGCACTTCAATATTGAGCGTGAAGTTGCCTTTAATCTTGAAAACCGCAATGTTGTCCCCGCTGTAATGAAGGAAAAAGTCAAACTGTCACTGATGGAAATTGGCTTATTTGAGCGGAAATCGGATTCTCCGAATAATTTATCCGGTGGCGAAAAACAGCGCCTTGCTCTGGCGGGAATGATGATCAGCCAACCGGATGTGTTGATTTTAGATGAACCCTGTTCTTTCCTGGATATTTTTACTCAAATTCAGTTATTTCAGAAAATTGACGAGTTGAGAAAAAGAAAGGTCAGTATTATCTGGATAACACAGGAAGATCATGAGATTAAAATGGCGGATTATGTGATTCGCCTGGATGAAGGGCGGGTAATTTTCACCGGCAGCCGTGAGGATTATATTAGGCATTTTGGAATGTCCGATGGCAAAACCTGATATTAAAATAGAAATAACCGATGTTCAGCATCAATTCCATTTGAATGACCCGTTTAGGCTGTCATTAAAGAAGATAGCTTATCGCTTCAACGGTCCCCTGGGGTTATATGGATTATCAGGCTCCGGAAAGACGACATTGAGTAAAATCCTGGCAGGAATTATAAAACCGCAGTCGGGTGATTTTAGTATAGTGAAACTGAATGGGACGTTGGCAAAACCGGTAGTGGTCTATTCACCGCAATTTCCCGAGAAAATATTTCTCGGTGTGCGGGTAAGCGATACGCTGAAACAAATCATGGCTCAACACCCCCTTGCTGAAAAGATTAAACTTAGGTTGATTAACTATCTAAATAAATTTTCACTTGATTACCAGAAAATTGAAAATAAAAGCGGTTTTGAATTGAGTGGTGGTGAACTGCGCCGTTTTGCGCTTGCCTTGAGTTTGTCATTGTCGCCGGATCTATTAATTATGGATGAACCGACCATCGGCATGGGTCCAAAGGGGAAACGGCAGTTGTATAATGTTTTGAAAGACTTTCAGGAAAATCATCATGTGCTGATCGTTTCCCATGATTTTAATTTAATTAGAAAAATTTGTTGTCATTTTTGGATATTACAACATGGAAGTCTTATTTTTAGCGGTGATTTGGGAGAGTTGAACGCCCAACACATCATAAAAGAACAGGTTGGAATTCATTCGTTTGAAAAGATTTATCGTTTTTCGAATATATAAATAGAGGAGACAGGGCATTTTGAAGAGAAGTAAATTCAGGCGAAAATATGAAGCGATGCACCCCGATCGCGTTGTAACGATCTCTAATATTATTTCAATTTTACGCGCTTTTATGGCGTTGCCGATTATCTATTTTCTGAGAGCAGGGAAAGGTGATATTGCCTTGATCTTTATTCTGATTGCCATCGTTTCCGATACTCTGGACGGCTGGTTGGCGCGGGTTAGTAATGAAATTACCGAGATAGGGAAAGTTCTTGACCCCATTGCCGATAAGATAGTGATTTTTAGTGTGATGTTCTTTCTTATATTCAACGATAGAATGCCGATGTTTTATTTTATTATTTTGGCAATGCGTGATTTGACGATTGTATCGATGGGGGTTTACTTACTAAACAATTGTAAGATTACCCCGGCAGCTAATAAACTTGGTAAAGTGGCAGTATTTTTTACCACTGCAACGGTCCTTGCATTTATTTATTCCAATGTCGTTGGGAAGTGGCTTGATCCGATCATGTGGGTTTCCATTTTCTTCTTATTTATATCCTGGGTGCATTACACTTATAGTTTTTTTCATCAGATTGCCTGCTTTAAAAAAAAAACCGGAGGATATGACCGGACTTTCAAACTTTCTCGGGGACTGAAAAAAACCGAATGTAGCATTGCGTCGCGCTTGCCGCTTCTCGGAAAATTTTTCCGTATCGAAAAGGATATCCTTACCTCCATTGAAGAGACCCTGCTTGCCACCGATTTGGGGGTGGATCTTACGGAAGTTCTCGTTGATCGCCTGAAAAATATTGACCGGAAAAAAGCAGAAAAGCTGGAAGATATTTTAAAAACAGAAATAAAATCCCTGATTAAAACTGAAATTGAAATTTCCGAGACAGAATCAAAACCCCGGATTATTCTGTTTGTTGGGGTCAACGGTACCGGGAAAACCACTACGATAGGGAAATTGGCTTATAAATTTAAAGGGGAAGGCAAACGCGTTTTAATGGTTGCAGCGGATACGTTTCGTGCAGCTGCTTATGACCAACTCAAGATATGGGCAGACCGTGCTCATGCGGATTTTATGGGAAATCCAAAGGGCAAAGACCCTTCGTCGGTGGCTTTTGACGCCATTAAATCGGCGCTGGCAAAAGGACACGATGTTGTTATGATCGATACCGCCGGAAGACTACACACCAAATCCAATCTCATGGAGGAACTGGCGAAAATCAAACGCGTGATTGCCAAACTGATTCCGGACGCACCCCACGATATCTGGCTGGTTCTGGATGGCAACACCGGTCAGAACGGAATTGCCCAGGCGCGGGAATTCATGAACTCTGTCGGAATTACGGGCATTATTTTGACTAAACTTGATGGTACAGCAAAAGGGGGCATCGTTTTAGCTATTCATCATAAATTTAATATCCCGATCCGGTATTTGGGGATTGGCGAACAGATTGATGATTTGATCGAGTTCGAACCGAACAGTTTTGTGGACGCCCTGCTTTCTAACGATAATTAAAATAGATTATTAACTGTATTATTAATTAACCACGAGACACAAAGTGTTGTATAGAGCAGGATATGACAATTTTGAAACAGTCAATTATTGATGGAATTGTAAAAAGTATCAAAACTGTCATTCTGAGGAGCTTGTCCCGACGAGTCGGGAAAGAATCTGGTTGGACTGGTGCGTTGGTCTTAAGCGATTCTTCGGTCGTTCCTTCCTCAGAATGACAATATGGGGGCGCCTCTGCGTTAAGTTAAGTATTAAAACCATTTTCAAATGAGATCTAAATAGGCTAAATGTATGTTAAAAAAATCGTTTTCAATCGTATCGCTTGGATGTCCGAAAAATACGGTCGATTCGGAAGTTCTCAAAGGTAATCTCGAAAAATTCAATTATCAATATTCGGAAATTCCGGAAGATGCTAAAATCATTTTTATCAATACCTGTGGATTTATCGATTCTGCGAGAGAAGAATCGATAGAGACTATCCTGGAAACTCTTGAATTAAAAAAATATGATCGCGATAAAAAGATAATTATTATCGGTTGTCTATCACAGCGCTATCCGGATCAGTTACGCATCGAACTGCCTGAGGTTGACGCCATTTACGGTGTTGATTCAACAGATCGGATCATCGCTGATCTTGTTGTTGGCTCCACCTGTTGCGACAATATCGAAGGCATAAGGTCGTTGCTGACGCCGGGGCATTTTGCTTATCTGAAAATTGCGGAAGGATGCGATAACAGTTGCAGTTTTTGTTCAATTCCGCTGATCCGGGGGCCGCAGAGAAGCCGGAGCGTAGATAGTTTGCTGCGGGAGGCTGAATACTTAAGCCAAAAGGGTGTGCGGGAACTTATCCTGATTGCCCAGGACTTGACCCGCTATGGCACGGATCTTCCAGCAAAGCCCGATCTGTTCACATTGCTGCAGGAACTGCTGTCGATGAAATTATTTCCATGGGTTCGCTTGCTGTATGGGAACCCGGATTTCTGGAATCCAAAATTGAACACTCTGTTTCAAAAGTACCCGGAATTATGCCCATATCTCGACATACCGGTTCAACATGCTTCACCGCGAATATTGAAGTTGATGGAACGGGGATATGATATTCGGAAGATTAAACAGAAATTGCTGCGGCTCCGGCGGGATGTTCCCACAATTGCCCTGAGAACATCCGTTATGGTAGGGTTCCCGTCGGAAAGTGACGATGATTTCAATATGTTGCTGGATTTTATTGAAGATGTTCGATTCGAGCGCTTGGGAGTGTTTACCTATTCGAAAGAGGAAGATACGCGCGCGGCGCAGCTGCCGGATGATGTGCCTCCCGATGAGAAAGAGCGCCGCAAAGATGTGATTATGCAGCTTCAGTGGTCGATTGCCAGTGATTTTGCCGCTTCAAAAGTCGGACGGAAAATTGACGTGATTGTTGAAGAGCAGGCGGCAAGTGGATTCCTTGGCAGGACAGTCTGGGACGCGCCGGAAATTGATTGCTTTGTGAAAATTAATAGTAAAAAGCAGCTTAAAATCGGTGAGTTTTATAAAGTAAAAGTTGATAGTATTGAAGGGTTGGATTTAGTCGGTAAGGTACGGTAAAAAAACCTGTCAGGTTTATGGGATTGATCTCAT
>JAGHBC010000032.1 GCA_021161185.1 Fidelibacterota bacterium | reverse complement strand
TGACTGTCGGGCGGAGCAAGACCTTTTCCCCGATTTTCGCCCCGAACAAACGCAAAATCCACCTGCGCCAGCCATACATGAACTGAGGAGACAAACCAAATAAAGTTGATTGAACCAGCCACCAGAGTTGGACATGCCAGCCAGGTTTTCCACGAAAATCAGGAGGTAAAATAAACTTTGACAGATCCTGCCAGTTTTTTGATTCACATTTTGATAACATATTTGCGGTGGATGCTTTCAATTATTGAGCAACAAGCGTTCAAATTCTTTCCAGCTGGATGCATGACATTCTGCTACCCCAGCATAATACTTCCTTGTTGAAGCTGCCAGTGTCCTATAAAATTCATGATTTTGAACCCAGGATTCCAAAATAGGCAAAACAACTTCAATAAAATCATCCTCAATCGGTATGGCAATACCAGCCGCATCAGCAATCTGTTCACTTATACAGCCACGGCTATAAGCAAGTATAGGCACAGCGGCAGCCAGAGCTTCCCACAATACCAGCGGCTCTGCCTCATTTTCATATTGCGTCGGAAAAATGAATGCATCTATTTCTGCCCAAAATTTTGCTTTATTGTTCCCGTAGACAGCTCCCATCCACTGGATAATACCTTCATTTCCTGCCTTTAATAGCTCAAATTTAAGCTGCTCATCATGACAAGGCCCGGCTACAATTACTTTTAATGGCATTTTTCTTTTCTTGATCGCGCGTGCCAGTTTAATGACAACATCCCCGCCTTTCTCGTAAGTAATGTTGCTTAAAAAACCGATAGTTCTCAGTTCTACACGGGGTATAAACTGTTCGGCAATGGGAAATAAGACCACATTAGAAAGCACAAGCACCTTTTGAACCTGATAGCGGATTTTCAAAGCTTCACGCATTTTATTGCACAGAACCACGTGATCAGCACCCTTGCCGGCGACCTTAAAAACACAGTTTGACAGAATACGGTAATTATCCAAATAAAAAAAACTATGATGGTGCATCACAATGTGCATACCCATAAGTTTGCATAAAAACACAGAGATCAAATCATATAGCTGGCCCCAACCTCCTGAAAGTGCAATATACGTTGTTGCTCTTCGGTTTTCCTTCTTTAAATAAAAATTTATGAGGTAAAGCCAGGCCCGCAATACCATGGGAAAGCGTCCAAGACGGGCCATAACTGTCCGGTTGAGTGTTTGTGGAGAGGTATTAAGCCTATGCACTATCCAACCCACAGCCACCAAACGCTCCTGAACAGCCTGGTTTGCTGCCGCCATACCATGCACAGGCGGAGGAAAAGTACCCATTAATACAACCTGTTTAGTTGTTGTTTCGCCACCCAACGAGCTTCGTTTAGCGCCTGCCCACCCCTTCATATTTTTGGCCCTTTCAAGTGCTGATTAATAATTTTCACCATTCTCATAGCAAGCGATGGTTGGGTAAGGTTTTCATAAGATTCATAGGCGCTAATCTTCATAAAATACAATTTTTTCTGGTCACTAAAAATTGTTTGCAATGCATTGAAAATTCCTTCCTCGGGATTACTGTATTCAAACAGCAAACCATTTTTTCCGGAAGAAATATAACTTGGCTCCGGTCCATGAAACATCATATTGTTATGAGTAATTGGCGGTAAACTTAATGAAAACATATGCACAACACTTAGACCTGCATTTCCAGGATAACAACCCACCCTGCATTTACGTGAAATATCCGAAATTTTCTTAGGATCGTAGCACTCCCCGTAAAAATGTATCCAAGGTCTAGTTTCATGAAGTTCGCAAACCTTATTAAACTCGCTGCCTTCACCAATAATGTGTAATTCGATATTCGGATAGCCTTCGCGACGTAATCGATCGGCTGCTGTGATTAAATGTTCCAGTCCGCACCCAGATCGAAGGCGACCAATAAACAATATTCCCATCTCAAACCCAGTTTTTTCATTTGGTAAAACTGGGGAAAGATTGACCAGTGAATTTTCGGCAATTGTAATCTTATTTTCAGACAGCCCAAGAGTTAACAGGGAATCAGCTACAGATGACGTATAACAGATATAGCGGGAAGACAACCAAAGTATAAACCGATAGATCAATTTCCATAAGGTTCCCACTCTCGATTTCTTGTATAATCCATGACCATGTAAAAATACAGGAATATTATGGAATCGACACCAACACAGAATCACCCAGAAACTCAAATATCGTAAGTTGCTGAATAAAATTACAGTATCTGGTCTGTTTTTGCGAAAAAAGTCTATAATTCCACTTTGATACATACCGACTTTTTCCCCGAAAAAACGAATCGTTGGGACTTCAAACCATTTTACATCATCAATATCTGACAATTGTGGCAAGCTACCGAATCCTTGACTGACATCAGCAGGAGAATAAATAACGGTTAGACAGCAGTGTCGCGCCATTTCAACAAATACCGGAATGCGATAGCTGGTGAGGATTGGCTGGATAATGCAAATGTTTTTCAAAATTACAGTGAAACTCCTTATAGGTTATACTCTCAGTGAATGTTTGATGCTGCTCAAAAGCCTGTATTCTTCATCTAGAATCTCTCTGAGTTTAGTCAGATAATTCTCTGAAATCTGCGCTTGATAGTTGGTCCTACGTATGTGAACCAAATAAATTCTCTTGTATCCACGCAAATCATAATTTTCAGCAATTTTCTGATATTTTCCACCTTCCATAATTGTCTTGGCACTACCTACGACTTTTCGGAAGACTTTCTTAGCAAACTGTTTTGATTTCACGCCTATTTCGAAACTTTTCAAAAGCTTGAGAGCACTTTGATCCATCTTTTTATCCTCAACGCATGATTTGCGTACTATCTGTTTGCATGCGTACCAATACGAATTTCCAAGAAATGGTTTCATGGTCGGATTCGTATCTTACTTAACATTGTTGAACTTTTTTGGGTTAGTACCAGTCCCAAACACAGCCCCATGAATAATGCCGCATTGCGTATGATAAACGGATTTGAGGTGAACCCTTTTCCAATAAAGGTAAAAAAACCGAGCATTCCTACCCAAAGGGGGCGTGACAGAGGGTTTTGCCATGATTGTGTTTTCAAGCATTTGGTAATCAGGCGAAAAGCGCAAATAGTTCCGGCCAGTAATACAGATACAGCAACAGATCCAATTATGTACCCACCGTAATATAAAAACGTCATCCACATGAACTCACCGGGAAACCATACAGAACTGCTTGGATCCTTTCCCAAGTATGGAATTATCCAATCGAACTCAGAAAAAGGCCAAGGGTAGCTACTACCGAATCCTTGTCCCGTCAGCCAGCCGAAATGGTTGGAGGTAAGGGCTTGAAATTGTCCAATAATGGCAGCAACCCGGGTCCATAATGTCACATTTCGCGCTTCACCGAGAGCCCTGTGTATCCAACGGCCAAGTACATCAGGATAGAACAAATTGACAACAATTATGCCGATGATACCTCCAAGCAGACACCAGAAAACAGCTCGCATGATCGGTCGCGGGAAGGTACCACTAGATAAGGCATTTACAAGGGCTGCCAACAGAATAAGCACTACCACAAAACCTACGATTAAAATGGGTGCCCGGGTGACTGAAAGGCCTACTAATCCCACTGAGACTGTTATTAAAATAAATGACCAACTTTTTCGTTGGTGAGAGAAAAACAGGTCGTAACCCGCCACAACTACTACGAATGGGAGCAGCGGGCTTAATATTTGGTAGCGAATTTGTCCCACACTGTTACCTGTAAAATGGAAACCCCACCAGAAGATAAAGAACAGCGAAACAACGGCAGTAACCATCATTGTGGAGACTATTGTTGCAGCATTATGGGAATTTTTTGTCGTCCACCAAGCGACCAGAAAACCTTCAAGGAACAACGCAAAAGGATAAATAATGCGCAAATAGCGTTCGAATGGTGTAGCATTAACTAAGGCACCTATGGTTCCCGTAACAAGAAAAGCCATCCACCCCCAAAAAACGAATGCGCCAAGACTTTTACGGGGCAACGTCATGCGGTAGCTAACAGCCAGCAACAGAAAGGCAACGGTATTAAGTCCTAACAAGAGGAACTGAATTGGCGAACCGCCGGGGAAACCCTTGAAATCTATGGCAAAAGAAAGAATTAACACAACCACCAAGACATGTTGTTGTTTGGTTAACTGGCGTGTGGCGGGCGGCAATATTTGGTCGGCGGTGGAATTCATCATGGCTATCATAACCTTATTCACCTCTCAGAACGTGTGAAAGCATGTCTTGGGCTTTACTGAAAGAGGGGGGGTGCCATGCATTTAGACGTTCATTATTGTTCTTCTTTCCCGACGTCTCTTCAAGCAGAGTCTTAATAGCTGTGATCACTGCCGCTGTATTCTTCGGATTGACCACTTGGCCGAGATTGTGTTGTCGTGTCTGCCAACCGATGACGCCATCCTCGCAGGCCAGAACCGGCCGGCCAACACTAGCTGCTTGAATGAGAAGGCCACTAGAGTTATAGTGGCCCCGGTATCCCAGCCAAACAATGTCAGCGGCAGCAAACAGTGCCGCCTCTTCTGCAGGGCCGATAAAACGATCAATAATCTTAAGTCGCCCTTGGTTGCACAGGTCACGAACCCAATTTTCATCCAAGGTCTTTTGTACGAAAGGTCGTGCTATTTTCCCGGCCAAGAGCACATCCACCGTCGGAGGAAAATCTGATTCAGACAATGCCCGAAGGATTTCTACAACACCTTTGCGAACTGTGATGACACCGTAAAGAAGAAGTACTTTGCGCGTCGTAGCGATACCAAATTTATACTTAGCCTTGCTCGCTTCTGGCAGCTTCCCAAGATCCGCCGGTTCCGGGAAAAGTGTGGCTTTGGCAGCAAATTGTTCCCTGCTACTTAAATAATTTGCAAGTGGTTCATCAATGGTTAGCAGCTTTCTTAGATATCGATTTCTGAGAATGCGCAAAAACAGTACTTTTTTAATTCCGGCGAGCTTTGGTTGTGGAGCTTTGACGTTCATTGTACGGTAGTGGAATGAAGGCCGCATAGTCAGACCAACCCACGGATAGTTTCCGAAGGGCGAGCCGAGCAGGCCGATGGCGTATAGGCAGTAGTCTAAGTATGGAAGGAAAACCACATCCGGTTGCACATTAACCATATGCTTCCTGTGCCACGCTTGAAAGAGGCGCCAGTAGGCGAAATTCTTTGCCATTAAACCGCCGGTTGTGCCGGATCCTGATGTCAGATTTATCATCAATGGTTCACCTATCAGCCGTATCGAAGTCCCGCCATCATTGCTTGTGGTTCCATGAAGATCCTGCAAGGATGGATGCTTCGCTGTTTCCGGCAATGTGATAATCGTCACATCGAATCCGCGTTCAATAAGTCCGCGTGACATCCATGCCAAATAGGGGCCGTGGTGGCCGGAGGCATTTGGTTCCATAATCAAGACTTGCATCTGTCACTTATTCCGCTAGAATTATTAGTCGATTTTTTTATAAATTGTCGCCCGTTACCAGGGTGTTTCTTATGTCGGCATCATAATTTGGCAGAAAATGACAGTTGATTATTAAGCTTTGTAAATTATTCCGCTTCTTATGGGAAATTCCAATCCGCACTGAATTATTACACTTCACTTAAATTGAATAAGTTAAGATCTTCCCGTGCAGCTTCCACTTGACAATGGGACCCACTTTAATGTTCCGTTTAAAGATTAAGCTTATCATCATCCCCGGCCTTAATATTTTACAGCTTTGTCGTGTTTAATCCAATAAGTGAAATTAAATCTAAATAAAATGAAGGCTATGCCGTAGAAAATCCCCAGTGAAATGAACTCCGTGTATGGCTGGTACAATCTGGTCTTATCGTTGCAATAGGTTACAATGACAATAAATAAAATTGTAGTAATTATTGCCATTCTTACTTGTTGGTCTCGTAATGTACAGAAAAAAATTTTAAAGTATCTTTCGACTAAAAAATAGATACCTATTTGGGTTGCAAAGGAGGCAAATGTCCAAAAGGTCAAAATATTCGCTAGCGACAGTGTTTTGGAAAATGATAAAGGATATATCAATAATGTTGATAATGTATGGATCCAGATTGCAAAAGATGCAAATTTTTCTTTATTCCCAGCTAATAGCAAATACCAAAAAGGGATGTTGAATAGTGTAAGTGCGTTCCATATACAGATTAATAGAGTGGCAGTTTCCAGCTCATGTGTCGATTTGCCTAACCAGATATTGTAAAGCCAAGGAGATACTTGCGCAACAATAGTTAAACCACTCCAACCCAATAAAACTAATAAAATGATGGATTGCTGTGTAATAAATTCAATGTCTCTTTTTAATCCTTTAGCTAGTAATATAGAGAATGAAGGATATAATGAAGAAAAACCTGTAGCAAGTAAGCTTCTAGCTGTTTTTCCTACCCTCATAGCTATTTCATAAGATGCTAAAGATCCCAATCCTAATACAGAAGTTATCGTAATTTTGAGGATAGGTTCTCGTGCCATCAAACCGATTGATACTCCATATAGATGTATAGTGTTTTTATATAAATCTATAAGTTCATTTTTTAAAAAATATTTTTTAGCCAATTTGCCATTGTCGATCCATTTCGGATGTTTGAAAGCAATGCGGTGTTTAAAAATATACAAAGAACACAAGTGCTTGAATAGATAACCTAAAGCCAAAGATATGATGGGAAAGCCCATTAATGAGCCTGTTATTGCAACAATAAAAAGTAGTCCCGGTGTGAGCCCGTTAATAATCTGCACAAAGTAATTATCATGCCTGGCTCGTAATATGGCCGAGTCAAGTTTTGCGTATAATTCTATTAAAACAGCAGTAATCATCAGGATTACAGTGAAATTCAAGAAGATTTTTGGGTAAGGAAGTCCTGCGAAAGAGTGGAAATTTAAAATTAACAAAGATAATATGCTTACAATTACCGTTGAATACAAATAGATTTTTTTTATTATCTTGTATTGAATGTACAGTTTTGAAATGATTTTAGCATCGGCATCCTTATTTGCTTTTCTTGCTAGGTGTTGACTAAATCCCATATCAAGAGTGCTTAATGCATATGGTATTGAAGCGAATAATGACCAAAGACCTAAAACTTTGTATCCAGAGAGCCTTATTATTATAGGGTATAAGGCACAATAACCAATTATAGGAATTGCATATGCCAGAGGACCAGTTAAAACGGTTAACCTTATGTCATTCCGCAGAGGGTTATTTTTTTTAATTTTATTCATTTTTCACAAATGAATAAGGGCCGTTTTCGTTCTGACATCACAATTAAGTTGAAATTTTTAAAACCAACTTTTTGCAAACGAGTCCGTTCGATTTGATAAGAATCATGTCCTTCGAATATAAGTTTATTAAATCGTCCCAGAAAATTAATTAAACGATTTTTATCTTCAACCCAATTTAACACATTTAATGCGAAAACTATATCAGGGGAAAATGCTTCCAGTTTGGATTCCCAATTATTATTCTTATCATCAAAGCTAATTTTCTCCGTATGAATATCCACATTCAAAGCT
>JAGHBC010000059.1 GCA_021161185.1 Fidelibacterota bacterium | reverse complement strand
CGGCCTAGAATATACCCTCAACTTGATTGGGGGACACGTGCCGCACGGCAATTTTTATTGGCACACTTGGGACCGGCCACCCGTCGGCCTAATGAAAAATTGGAAATGACAGGTTGCGTTTTCATCCGGTTATACATTCATACTTTTTTTATATTTTTACTAAAGCGACATATAGTTCATTCGCATTCTAATTTCTCTAATTCCTGAATTAGGTAGTATCTGCATGTAATCGCATAACACTTGAATCATGTCATGCATGAAACCTAAATGAATATGTAAATTTCGACAATACAATTTCTTAGAAATACTTTCTTCGATTTCTTTATACTGCATTGAACTTGGATGAGTAAAACTATTCAAGAGTTGCCAATTCTCTATATAAGGTGCTGCTTTTAAATTGCATATTTTTTCAGCAACTTCTGCTGCGATTTTCGCCCTGCTTCTGAAGTTAATGTCTTTCGCCTTTGTTATTAGAGTTGGTGCTGCACGCCAATCATATTTTTGAATAGATAATAACCCTTCATTTGTTTCACTTGAATCAATTAATTGAATATAATCTTCAGATTCTGCTCTTTGAATATCTAATTTAATATTAATATGACTGAGGTATGGATCTTTCTCTGAAATTCTTTCAAAAGATGAGGACATTTTCAAAAAATTATCTCTACCAATTTGATAAAACCTTTTAGCTAAGGTCTCACCATTCTTTTTATCTTTAAGGTAAAAGGAATATGCCCAGAGATAGTCAACATTCATTTCTAAAAATGTGCGACATAAAATATTTACACTATTTATAAAAGTATGAGAGATTCGTGTAAGTGAAAGTAATAAATCTGCATTTAAAATAATTGCATCCCGTAAAAATTTTGAAAATATTTCAGGTCCCAAGTTGTGCATTTTATTTTTCAATTGGAATCGAAGAGAAAAAATTTCCTCATGAGTTTTTAAAATTAATTGTTTTACCTCTTCAATTGGGATTTCAGGTAAATCGCCTTTTTTAATTTTCGCAGGATCTATTATCATATTTTACCTAAAGTATAACGCCTAAGCTCACTGGTTTTTACGGAGCGTGGCTTAATGAGAATTAAGTGCATCTTCTTGTTTTCGTTTGGTTGATCATTAACCCATCAATAGTCTTTGATATATATCTTTTCTGGCATTCAACTAAACATTTTCTGAATCTTGATTTTTAAATAAGATTTCTTTGAGCTCCGGATCCATTCTAGAGAAGATAACAATATGAAGTAATGTACCAATAAAAGCTACGACAATGCCAATTATGCCAAGCCACGCTTTCTCCCTGAAGAGAATTACAATTGCTGCGATATTCATAAATATTGAAAGCAACTGAAGTATTCCTCTAAAATTATAAAGAAGAGCCGATTTAATCTCAAGCCCCTTTAATCCTCTCTGGCTTATTCGGAATATTTCAGCAAAGAGCAGACTACCGATACCCATCAAAACAAACGCAAAAATAATCATTTTAGTTTTCCTGATTCGTTACGAGAATAACAAAGCTCACCTGCCGTTATGGAGCGCCAGCGGAATAGCGGTCAAGTGCACCCAATTGTTCGATTTTTAATCGTTAATAAATTCTTCCATTTCGCGACAAAGCATATAATTGTAATCATTATTGTACATCGCACTATGTTTCCAATTTCTCTGCAAGTGAATTAAATAGGAGTAGTCTGAATCTTTGTTTAATTGCCTTCTTTTTTCTTTCCAAGTTGTAAGTCCTGACACAAGCCCAACACCGACACCGAGTGCAGATATTACCATTAGCGTTGTTGTATCAAGAGTTCCTCCCGATATTGCAGTAGCTACTTTTGTTACAACTGGAAATGAAAGGCTTTTTATGCCAGTCCATCCAGCGACATTAAGAGCTTGCATACTTCCACGATAGTCTGACAAAGCGCTCTCAATATCTTTTTTTAAATCTTCTATTCTGTCTCTATAAATATTCTCATCATCTGAGTCTGAGATAGCTTTAGCAGCTCTACGTATTGCTTGGATAAAACGCTGTCTTTCGTCTCTATATTTTTCTCTAAATTTAATGATAGATTCAGGAGTTATCTCCAAAATATTATTTGGAATAAAATCACGAATAACAAGTGTGGCCAATTGTTGAGTTTGGTCTTCGTATGGAAAATCCTGAACTTCTCCATCATACTTAAAAAACGTTGATCCTGTCCAAGCTGCTGAGCTATCTGAGAGAAGTTGGAGATTGTTTTTGCAGGAAATTCGCTCGGCCAAATATGTCATGTATAGAGCTTCAAATTCTGTTGGGACATATAACCAGTCTCCATGACTTTTCGTTTGGCCCTTAGCAATAATCATATTTCTAAGTTCTACATCGACTTTATCATGATGTATCCTTTGATATGCTTCATCTATATCAAATTCAAGTGCTGCTGCCTCCCATTCTCCAGAATAAATTTTCTCAATGAATTTTTTAGCAATTTTTTTTGCGTAGTTATCTGGATGAATAGGTACACCAATATCTCCTGCCTCTGCTAATATCCTCACATTCTCAGGGTCTTCCGGGGTATAGTCTTTGGGAACAATTCGATAAATTTTATCCCAAAGTAGTGACGCACTCCACAACCAAGAATAGTCTCTGAATTCAATCGTCGGGTAATAGAGAGCATAATTTGACATAGTATTCCCTTTTTAATCGAACGTTAATTTCTGCGGCGCGCCAAACCGGTTCTGTCCAAATGCCACGTTGAAAATTTATCCAGCGGCCCGACATGATTCCGCATTTAGTGAAACGCGTTGCGGACGCCGGTAGGCGTCCAAAGCCCAACTAAAATGAATGAACAAAACGTTACTGGCGCGTCCGTCAGCAAATTGGGGTTAGGCATTTTTTAATTATTTTTAATCAAATACATGAGCCATATAAAAAAACCCGAAGACAACCAAACACCAGAAAATATATATGCATGTTTTGATCGTAACAATTTCAAATCACGTATATATACTAATTTCATTTGCTCAAATATCAATGATTTGAGAAACAAATTCTCATTACCATACAATTTAATATATTCATCAAATGGAATTACTGATTTTATTTTTTTGCGATTAATAAATGCATCAATAAAGTTAAACTTGAACAAACCAGCAGGATAAAACGAGCTTTTATTGGGGAAATTAGTTATGTGGTCTTTCGGATTGTGAATGCCATATAATACACGAAATGAAAATATGAATGAAAAGAGCCAAGTTAGTGAGAAAATAAAAATCAATAAAAATTGCATACATGCAATTAAAAATGAAATATCAGTATTTATTGTTTTTATTACTATGTTATATATTTTATTTAAGTTTGTAATTGGAATAATTAAAAAT
>JAGHBC010000007.1 GCA_021161185.1 Fidelibacterota bacterium | reverse complement strand
TTCGGTATAGAAGTAGCGTTGAAATTGCGGCGTTCTGATTCCAAATGAAAATGTTGTATCAATTGCCGGCTGCAGGACATTTTTTACTTCATCGGAAGCCAGAACATAGATCACGTCTGTCGGCCCTTTGGCAACTCTCTTCGTCTCGCAACTCGCCAAAGCAATTAATAAAATCAAAAATATTGTCAGGACTTTTTTTGTCATATTAAACTCTCGTCGGCATACTTCCAAAACACCCGGGAAATTATTGGGATTTCACTTAAAAACCAATGGCTTTCTGCAAATTCACTTATCTTTTCCCTTTAATCCTATTCTCCCCATTCAAAATCAACTCTTCGCTCCTTGACGGAAACCTCACGTACTTTGACGTTTACCCGATCACCTAACCGAAATGAGCGTCCGTGGCGACGCCCCTTCAATGTGTGATTATTTGCATCATAAAAATAGTAATCATCTTCAAGGGTTCTGATATGCACCAGCCCTTCTACAAGATAATCTGATATTTCAACAAAAAATCCAAATTCCAGTACTCCGGTAATAATTCCCGAATACCACTCCCCTACTTTATTTGCAAGAAATCGAATCTGTTTAACTTTTATGAACTCCCGTTCGACCGCTACCGCTTTTTTTTCATTCTCCGAAGATTGGTCGGCAATTCTTGGCAAAGCGTGCCGGTAAAATTTCTTATCTTCCTCGGATACCGTATTTGAATAGTGTTTAATCAGACGATGAACAATCAAATCGGGATACCGTCTTATGGGCGATGTAAAATGGGTGTAGTATTTAAACGCCAACCCGAAGTGGCTGAGAGCTTTACTCGAATAAACGGCTTTCGACATTGACCGCAAAGCAATCTGCTCAATAAAATTCTTAAAAGGCAAAGTTTCCACTTCCAGTAAAATCCGGCGAATATTATTTGGAGTGATAGTTTCCGGACGCTGGAAATCCAGACCAAGCCGACTTAAAAGATCGTACAAACCGTCAATCGCCTCTTCAGGCGGAGCGGGGTGAATACGATAGATAAACGGTAATTTTTCTTTCTTTCGTTTTACCGCTATCCATTCGGCAATGGTTTTATTCGCCAACAGCATAAATTCTTCGACAAGACGATGACTGTCCAGTCGTTCCGATGGTTTAATTTCAACGGGAATACCATCCGCACCAATTTTAAAAACAGGCTCGGGAATGTCAAAATCGATACTCCCGATCTGGGACCGTCTATAATGAAGGATTTTGCTTAGTTGTCGCATATTTTCCAGAGTTTCGATATGAGGTCCGTCACCTTGATCCAGAATATGCTGTACTTCTTCATAACTAAAACGTTTCGCTGACCGGATAATAGCGGGTGATATTTGATAATCTACAACTTCACCGTCGGTTGTGATATCCATAAAAACCGAAAGTGTCGGTTTGTCTTCCCCAGGACGCAGAGAGCAAAGCTCATTGGAAATTTTTTCCGGTAACATCGAAACAACAGTATCGCCAAGATAGATACTTGTGCCCCTGTTTTGCGCTTCCCGGTCGAGAGCGCTACCGGCTTTTACATAATGGCTGACATCGGCGATATGAACTCCGAGGCGCCAGAGTTTGTCATCGATTTTCTCCAGAGAGACGGCATCGTCAAAATCTTTAGCCGTCGCGGGATCAATGGTAAATATTTCTTTCTTACGCAAATCCAGTCTCTGTCGAATTTCGTCCGACACCAACTCATCCGGAATGCCCGCCAATTCTTTCCGGACAACCGCCGGAAATTCAGGATTAACCCGAAACATCTTCAGAATAATGGTGATATCATCTTGGGGATTATCGGGAATTCCGAGTATCTGTTTAATATCCGCAACGGGATAATATTTAACATTTTCCCATTTCAGATTGTGAAGTTCAACCATCTGACCTGTCTTAATATCGTCAGGATGCTCTTTTACCAAAATCGAAACCGGCGGCGCCGGTGATTCAGGAATAGCCACCCAGTCCTGCCGCTCCCTTTTCAGAGTTCCAAAAATAGGTGCGGCTGACCGCTCGACAACTTCGATTACCTTCCCTTCAGGGCGTTTTCCACTCTGTTTCCGATATTTCTCAACAATGACCTTATCTCCGTGAAAGGCTGTTCCGGTATCATAGCTACCGACAAATATCTCTTCGTCTTGTCCGATATTGACAAAAGCAAAACCCCGGCTTGAAAAGGAAATTATTCCGGGAATCTGACTTCGAATATCCGGCATCCGAAAGGTATTTTTCTGACATTGTTTAATTTTACCATCTTGAGCTAATGTCCTTAAAAGATTCTTGAACTCCTGGTATCTGTCGGCATGAATCCCCAGAGTTTTTGCCAGGCGGCGCTGTTTAAAAGCAACTCCACTCTCTTTTTTCAAAAAAGAAATCACCTGTTCTTCGATACTTAACTTTTTTTCTTTCACCTTAAAACCTATTGATTAATCGTATGTGTATTTTCGCCGTTGAGAATGTATCCCCCTTGCCAAAACCGTAATCCAGACCAATTATCCCCATCCGCGAGGCTAAACGGATTCCGACGCCAAAGCTGTGGGGATAGTTTGGCATATTTGCTTGCCGGTAATACCCCTGATCATAAAAGAGGATAAAACTACTGAGATTATCAATCAATCTTCTGATTTCCAGTGCAACCCAGGCGATTTGACTACCCTGAAAAAAATCGTTTGAGTAGCCTCGTAAACTACCGGCACCACCGAACCAGTACTGATCAGAATATCGGGGCGATCCGTCGATCAGCCATTTTCCCTTAAAATGATAAGACGATGCAAAAATCCAGTAGGATTTAACAGGCAGATAGACTTCCGCATCAAATAGAAATTCAGAGCGTATTTTATTTTCAATTGACTCGCGTTGCTGAAGCCCGGCATTCCAGGCAACTTGCAATAAAACACCGCCGGTTGGATTATAAAAATTATTTCTGCGGTCAATCTTATACTTTAAACCAAACGCATTTGTCATTGTATTAGTGAGACTTAGCAGGTCTCTGCCTCCGGGAGTAGGCAGGCTCGATTCGCGGTTAACAAGAAATTGAATGCTGCCCCATTTCAACGAGTAAAAGCCTGTTCCAATATTAAATTTTCTAATGACAACAAGCGTATCGCGCAAAATCTGTTCAAATCCGGTTTCCCCGAACATATTTGATTTCCATATCCAGGGTTCAAAATAATTCATGCGAATTTGTTGAGAATAGCGACTTGTTTTCGACCAGTATAAAGCCAGTTGACGTCCGGTGCCGGATAAATTATGAAATTTTAGATCCAACTCGCCCGTGAAATAACCTTTCTGATTGATTGTCTCCGGAATATATCCAACGATGCCGCTAAATTCATTCTCCCGATGTTCCCGTAAATTACAGAGTAACGCAGTTTTACCTACCCGGGTTTTTACTATCTCCTTTTCCTGTTCTATCATAATAAAAGTAAAACGATTGAGGGAGCGGTTGATCTGTTTATCGACAACTGGTGTATACCGCTTACCAATGTACTCTTTAATCATTCGGTTCAGCACTTGTGGACGGGTCTTGCGAACATCCTGAAAGATGATGGTATCTATGGTTGTTATGTCGCCCCATTCCAATCGAAATACAGGATTTACGGCGGTATAATTATTTTCCCGGCTGGGTAGGACTTTTTCCAACTGCAAAACCGGAAAATAATAGCCCTGTTGCATCGGCAGGCGTAACAGGCGGGTCGTCAGATCGTCAATACTTTGTTGAGTAACCGTTTGGTTGGTAAATTCTTCCTGAATTTGATTTGTTCTGATGGGAATAATCCGATCAGAATTTATAGTTATTTTCCCAAATATTACGGAATCTGCCGGCACATCGGTTTGAGCGAGCAAAATGGTCGTAAAAACAAGGAAACATCCGACAGGAGTTTTAATATACGCCCAAAAACATTGTATAAAAGGCAATAACCTCATCCTCAATCTTAACCTCAACCTTAACCCCAATTAAAACAAAGCCCTAATTTCACCACCACCTAAATGGTAAATATCGCGATCGGGTTCGCTCCACCCTTCATAATTACAGCGTACACTCAGGTTTTTTCCAAGCCGGTATTCCACCGAAAGCCCCCAGCCCAGTGTCACGCCCGCTTTCTTGCCATTACTCATTTCCCAGGGAATTGGAGAACCGACAGGAACAACATTCACATCGTTAAATTCGACAAACCCTTTCCAGCGCCCCTTACTCTTTAATTTTCGCTCATAGCTATTGCGTATTTTTAGAAGTAGAGTCTCTATTCCGCGCCCCGATTGTTCAGCATCATAACTGCCGGTCAGTTGACATTCAAACAGATGGACGCTATTCAACAGATAGGAAAAAGAATTCGACATTCGCACCGATCGAATATCCCTGTCCCGCAATGAATTAAAATCCGACTTACGGTAAAGCGATTTGTAAGCAAGTCCGGACTCCAGTCGGATACTTTTCCAAAAATACCCTTTATAGCGGATAGAATTCTCCTGACCTGTCGATTTTTCCCGTCCGCGCACATCCAATTGACTGATTTTATAGGTGTCCAAAAAGCGGAATCGAATATCAGATTTTCGACTTTCCATTTTATATATCACATCCTGCTGAACCGATCGGTTAAAATAGGCCCAGCGGTCATCTATTTGCTTCCCGCCAACCGCCAGAATCACAATCGGATTATTACCTGCTCTGATCTGCTGCTGCAAACGGATATCGGTTAGTGTCGTAATTCTAGTTGGCAATTTCCAGGAGATTTTACCCTTAAGCCGACGTCCGTTGATCTGAAAACGCAATCCATTTTGAATACTGGTAACCGGTTCTTTAATTTGCGTGGGGAGTATCCGCAGAATATAATCGCCCTGGACATGGGGAACATAATCGGCAAAAGTAGAATCGAATAGATACTGTCCTTCGCCCCGTCCCACGTAAAAATAACGATATTCTTTTTTTACAGTCCGTTCTTCTTCGATTTTCATGGTTGTTTCCCAGTGAAAAGGCAGGCTGCGGGAATTTTGTTTCAACATGATATCCATCAGTTGCATATTCTGATCCGGAGACATATTATCTCCAAAATATTTTTTTTTACGGTAAGTATATGAAAAACGGGAATAAAAGGATTTCCAATCGTTTAATTGACCACTGATAACCAGGTTCCGGGCTGATGTACTTTGAGTCCAGTGATTATTGAGCAGTTTGTTGTCTTTGCGGAAATAGGTCTCGATCCGACCGGACAATTTTCTCTTTTTGACCATGTCTACCCCATAGCGCTGCTCAATAAATTGAAAATTATCAAAGCTCTCGGAGTTTACCGTGCGCTCTTCACTGCGAAACTCCACAAAAGGATTTACATTGAACAGGTTAAAACGGAATAACAGATGCTGACGAACCCAATCCGAAGAATTTAAGATCGCGCTGTTCCGCCTGATTTGTTCCTGACTCAATTCCAACCGGTCAAGCCATTTATGATGAACAACACAACTTACACTATACCGGTCAGCGTCAATTCCTGAGCGATTGTAAGATCCCAACTCCAGCCTCCATTTGATCATGTCTTTAAGATCGAGATTTATATCCCCTTCAAAAACATTTTCGCCCTGGGTTGAATCGGAAGGCAAATCCCATTTGCGACGATATTCCACCTCCTGAACACGATCAATTGGTTCAAAACGCTCTCCGATCCGCCTATAGTTCAGTTGCACATCAACTTTTCCAACCGTAGAAAGCGGCACACTCACATTCGTCTTGAGATCAAAGGCAACCCCGGTATTATCGTGATCGTCAATGGGTGAAAAACTATTCCGGTCCAGATCCGAGCCGGCCAGTTCCGAAGAAAAGGAAACATATTTTGATGGCTGCCACTGTCCCGATAGATGATAAAGTCTTTGTCTTTTGGGTAACTTGAGTGGTTTAACGGGTAAATACACCGCTTCCTCAATGTCGGATGCCGAAACCGCGGGATCGGTTTTATCAATATATTCAAAAAATGCAAAATCCGCTCCATAAACTTTTTTATATTTTCCTTTTGAACCCACATGATAAAAAGATGCGGAATGAGTCCCCATTCCAGGACCAACATAAGTCAGAATTGAATCAATTAATTGATAAACGCCGTTGCTGTCTTCTTTAATGGTAGTCTGGAAGGCTTGTTGTTCATTATCACCGATGCTTTTCAATTGTTGCCGTTCAATATCCGTTAAAACAAGTTCAATAGGGTTGTCTTTATCGTCAGATTCGCTGATGAAGCCGGCGGATAATTTGACTTTCCCGTCAGCCAAGTCGGCACTGTTGCGGGCTACCCAAATATTCTTTTGATAAACCAGATTGGAATATTGAAAATCCACGGTAATACGTGAATCAGATGTAATCAATCTGTGAGGAGTAAAGGTTACCTCGCCGGTGGAATAATCAATAACATAGTCGCCATTTTCGCCCCTTTTCATTTCCTGACCATTCAGCCAGATTTTTTCTGTTCCCGCCAAGACGATGATCGCCGTTTCACCTTCCTTGCCAATTAACTGATAAGGCCCCTGGTTACTCTCCTCACCGGTAAAGTAATTCGTTGTATATTGCCCTTTGGTAATGGCGCCGCTTAGCTGAGTGTGATTGCCATGGCGTTTACTCTCAATCATTACGCCCTGAAGTTTGCGATTATAAGCACTGAAATTACCCGGCATACCGGAAAATTTATAATCACCGAAGGTAATCTGCTCTTTTGGCATCCGCACCTGAATAAAAACTTTATCAATCTCATCAATTGTCTGTGTATTCCCTTCGGGCTGAATAGGTATATTCTGGTCGCTAAGAGAGCCGACAATCGAAATGTCTTCACTAAGTTGTCCCTGAAGTTCAAGATTCAAGCCCGCCTGCAGAGACAAACCGCTGTTACTGCCGACGCTGATACCGCGGTAGATTGTACCGGACTTTAAAAAATCATAGTCCGATGGTAAAACATTCTTTTGAGCCCTTTGCGCCGATGTTTTGGTATCCTGCTTTGGAGATTCGGGGAAATAGACACGCGGCGGCGGATTCAGAATCATTTGACGGGGAAATATAATATCGAGATATTGATACCTGGTAATAATTTTTGTGGAATCCGATACGGTTATATTTGAAATTTTACCGGTTAGCGCATCGATAGACCAGGTTTCCGTATCAATCACCGCCCCGTTTGAATCGCTAACAATTAAAGAGGCGGGAATTACACAGGTTTTTGACAAAAAAACAAGCGAATCGCCGGGAGATAAATATAGAGTATCCGTTTGCCAGATTGCCGCCCGGGCGGATAATCCGACTGTCAACAGCAACAAAAAAATAATACATCTAATAATTCTAAGACTACTCCGGCTCAGACTTAACTCCAGCAAACACATTTTTAACGTTACTTTATCTCCACAGAACACACGATGATATCACCCGATTGTTCCAGCAGGTATAACTGTTGCCCGGTATAGGTCCCGGCAATAAACAGCAATTCTTTTTCTAAACCGACAACTACCGGCGTCATCCACTTTTCCAGGTTTTTGGAATAGATCATAAGAAAGGGCTCTTCTTCGAGTAAAATTAAAAAATCCTCATCAATCAAAATTAGACCGATCGGTGCTGATTTCGACGGAATTTTAAAGATAGAAAGCGGTGAGCCGAACCGATCAAACTGCAGAATCCGGTTATGGTTTTCCAAAACTGTTACCAATCCCGCGGGTGACAACCGTATCAGGCGTGAATCCGTGAGGGCATAATTACCATACTCGATACCGGCAAAGACCGTTACATCACCTTGTTGTGCATTCAGCCGTGTAATCTCGGAATTTTCATCATCCAGAATGAAGATTTCGCCTAAATTGGATAGAATTACCGAACGCGGAAAGAAAATCTGAAAATCACTATTGAGATTGGGATAGGTTGTAATATAATTCAAATTTCGGTCGAAGCGAACGATACGGTGATTATTATAATCAGCCACGATTAAATCCAGCCCCGACGCCATACTGATATCCATCGGCGTGTCGAATTGTCCTTCGCCCCATCCGAAACCGCCGTTGACATTTAATATAGTCCCGTCTTCATTCAAGCGATATATTTCAGCCCGCTTTTTTTCCAGCAAGTAGATATCACCGAATTGAGATACGGCGATTGAGCTAAATTCGGTGCTCGGCTGGTTGGAAATTGGAGAAATTCTACGCAAAAATTGAATCTGACTCCGGCTGGAGACATTCAATAATAAAACAAAACATAAAAGCGTAAATAAAGATTTCATGGTTTTCATTAAACGACACATAATTTAAAATGTTTATTTATGGAGAATTAAAATAATATGATAAATATTTAAGATATTTTATTGTATATCTTAGCAATCAGATCGGCATTTCCTCGATTCAAATTAATTGAAATATTTCTCAACTTTACTGATCATAGAGGGCTTTATAAAAACAACAACCCTATCACCCACTTCAATCCGGGTATCGCCATGCGGAATGGTAATTGCGCCAGCCCGGATGACCGCACCGACAATCATATCGGCAGGCAGTTTTAATTCTTGTAAAGGCTTGCTGGTTATCAGGCTTTTTTCCTTGGGCTCCAGTTCAATTGCTTCGGCGTCAATATCTTCGAACAGTGAAACGGCAATCACGTTGCCACGGCGTATATATTTCATAATGGCATTAACCGTGGTAATATTTTTACTAACGACGGCGTCCATTCCAATACGATTCATGATCGGTATATATTCATTGGTCGTCAAATGTATAATTACGCGCTTAACGCCCATATAGCGAGCCAATAATCCGGACAATAAATTCGTTTTTTCGCTTCCTGAAACCGCCACAAAACAGTCCATATCCTGGATACGTTCGGAAGCCAGCAGATCAACATCGGTTCCATCACCGTGCAGCACCAGGGTGTCATTGAGATATGCGGAAACCGTTTCCGCCGTTTCTAAATCCTGCTCAATAAGTTTTACATTGATCTCATTAGACAATTGCGAAGCAACCAGCTTCCCCAGTTGACCCGCTCCTATAATCATGACATTCTGTTGTTCTCTTTCACGGTAGCCGACGACTTTGGATACTTCAGGAATGTCTTCTTTTCGAGCAATAAAATAAACGACATCGCCACTTCGGTAGATATTATGTCCATGTGGAATAATTGTCTTGGCACCCCGATAAATGCCAAGACAGAGAAACTCAATCTGTGAATTATCCGTTATCACCTCCTGAATTGAACGATCGATGATCGGGCTGTCGTTTTTAATCTGAAGCGCCATAATCTGAAGCTTTCCGTCTTCGAAATCGGCAATCTTGAGAGCTGACGAACGTTCTATCAGACGAACAATTTCATAAGCAGCGGTTTGTTCGGGATGAATCATTAAGTCGATATTAAAAGTATCCGGCGTTATTCTGGCGCCGGGTTTGCTGAATTCTTCATTCCTGACCCGGGCGACACATTTCTTTACGCCTAATTGTTTTGCGATCATGGAGCATAAAATATTAGTTTCATCCATACCGGATACGGAAAGCAGTACATCGGATTTATCGACTTCAGCCTGCAACTGGGCCGCGACGCTGGTGCCATTTCCATGGATAACACTTGCGTCCAGGGTTTCTAAAGCCCGCCGGTGGCGTTCGGGATTATTTTCAATTATCGTTACATCATGCCCTTCGGAAATCAGACGTTTAGCCAAAAAATAGCCGACTTCACCGGCTCCGATAATTACAACTTTCATATCATGAATCTTTCATTATTTTCTGAAAAATGTCAATTGCTTCCAAAATCTGTTCACGGGATATATTCAGGTGGGTTACGGCGCGAATCCGCTCGTCATCAACTGCATTAGCGGCGATCCCATATGCCAGTAGGGCTTTTGATAAACTAACGGAATTGTATTTCTTGTGGCGAACATGAATCATGACCATATTGGTCTGAACCTGTTTCATGTCAATGAATATGCCCGAAATATTCTTCAGGTTTTCAGCCAACAGTTTGGCATTTTCATGATCTTCAGCGAGACGTTTGACATTATTGTCGAGAGCATAAAGACAGGCTGCCGCCAATATTCCGACCTGACGCATACCTCCGCCAAATATCTTCCGATAGCGGCGGGCTTTGGCAATAAATTCCTTCGATCCCGAAAGGACCGATCCAATCGGCGCACCTAAACCTTTTGAAAAGCACAAACTGACGCTGTCAAAATAACTGGCATACTCCCTGGCGGGAATACCCGTCGCAACAACCGCATTCATCAAGCGGGCGCCGTCGAGATGCAGAGGAATCCCTTTTTGCACTGCCAGGTTGGCAATTGTGAAAATATTGTCAAGTGGATAGACCGTACCACCGGCGCGGTTATGGGTATTTTCCAAACAAATCAAACCGGTCGGTGGAAAATGTAAATTATCTTCCCGGATCGCATTTTTAACATCATCAACATTTAGAACGCCATATTTACCACGAAGCGGACGCATCTGCACACCCGCAAGGAAAGCCGGCGCACCGGCTTCATAATTAAAGATATGGCAATTCTCTTCACAGATCACTTCCTGACCGGGTTGAGTATGGGTTTTAATGGCAATTTGATTGGACATTGTACCGCTGGGCACATATAGCGCATCTTCCTTTCCCATTAATTCTGCGACCCGCTCCTGAAGGAGATTTACCGTTGGGTCCTCATCGTAAACATCATCTCCAACGTCCGCCCGGGCAATCGCTTCACGCATTCCCGGACTTGGTCTGGTTACCGTATCACTGCGTAAATCAATTCGTATATGTTTCATCTTTATTCCCCTTCGATGTAATCATCTATTCCCTGTTTGATATAGAATGTTATTTCAGATATAACATTTTTTGTTTGAACTGATGCTTGCCCGCTTTAATGACAAGTATATATTCGCCGGAGCTGACCGGCTTATAGTCCCCATCAGTCCCTTCCCACACAAGTTGATGGTAGCCGACCGGTTTTGAGGCATTTTCCAGCACCCTGACCAGCTGACCGGTAATGCTGTAAATCCGGGCTAATACCACGGCATCATCGGACA
>JAGHBC010000072.1 GCA_021161185.1 Fidelibacterota bacterium | reverse complement strand
GAGAAAAGTATTAATCAGTTGAGCAAAAGAAATTTGAACACAGTAAGAGACAAAGAACAATTATCTAATGGGTTAAATAAGGGAAAATGGGAAATAAGGAAAAATGGAAAAAGAAGAAATAGAGAAATTGATAAATAAAATTATTGGTTGTTGTATAGATGTTCAAACTAAAGATATTTCACAACAGATGTATAATGGAGTCGTAAAATGTGCAAATCATGTCATTCTGAATGAGGTACGAATGAAGAATCTTAGCCAATTATCGACAAGATTCTTCCCCGACGAGTCGGGGCTGTCTCAGAATGATAGATTCGGGCTTTTTTTCAAAACCATCAGGTACAATTATCAAAAAGTATTTAACAGGGTGAATAAAGAGTTTGTGCCTAATTTTTCAGACTTTAAGCTGGATCCACGAAGGGTGGAAAGAACATGGCGATAAGTATATTTCCCTTTTCCCAGTTTTCCCCTTTTTCCTTACTTACACCACTAAAGCGAGATGAACGGTTATTAAAAGAGAATAATGAATAGATGGAAGGAGGTTGATTATGAATGAAACCGAAGCTATTAATGGAGGCATTTATTCTGCGGATTTTGCCAATTCCGTTGGGAAGACAAGTATGGCGAAAGATGATTTTCTTAAGTTGTTGATTACGCAGCTAAGTCATCAGGACCCTATGGCTCCCATGGAAAGTCAGGATTTTGCAGCACAGTTGGCCCAATTTAGTTCGCTTGAGCAATTGCAGAGTATCGGCTCAAATATTGAGCAAGGCATTGAGACTGATCTTATACTCGCTCAAACGATCAATAACACCATGGCTGCATCACTTATTGGAAAACAGGCAAAGGCAGTTGGAGATGAAGTAAAGATTGGAGCCGACGGCGCGGCGAATCTTACATTCCGGTTGAATGGCTTTGCACAAAATGTAAAAATTACAATTACAGACACTAACGGTGATACTGTCAGAGTTCTTGACGCTAATAATTTGTCTGCCGGCGAGCATAGTTTAAGCTGGGATGGAAAAAACAGCGAGGGACAGACGGTAAGTGAAGGCACGTATCACTTTAATGTTGAAGCAACCGACGCTAACGGAAATTCCATTTCGGCAACACCTTTGATTGTCGGCAATGCTACGGGAATAAGATATGAAGAAGGCAGAGCTTTTCTTTTGATGAATGGGCAGGAAGTTCCCTTTTCGTCTGTAGTTGAAATAGGAACGGGAAATGACGGTTAGGAGTGTCAAAAGTCTATGAAGAAAGGAGATAAAACACAGATGACACAGATGACGCGGGTTTACACGGATTTTAAAAAAAGTAAAAACGGAGGCTTAAAAAGGAGGTTTGATTGAAAATAGGCAAATTACAAGTTGGACATAATTACGTGCCTATCAGACCGTATGAGATTTCATCTCCTGAAAATACTTCAGGAAAAATTTCAACGGAAAAAACAAAACCCACCGAAAAGAATTTCTCCGACATACTTGGAGAAAAAATCAGTGATAACGTTGGTCTTAAATTTTCCGCTCACGCAATGCGAAGATTAGGTGACCGTCAAATTAATTTGACTGCACTGGATTTGTCCAGATTAACCAAAGGCGTAAAACTTGCGGAGGAAAAAGGCGCCAAAAGTTCACTGATCATGGTGGACAAAAATGCGTATATCGTCAGTGTAAAGAATAAGACGGTGGTAACGGCATTGACAGAGGAGGCTACACTTGGTAATGTATTTACAAACATCGATAGTGTCGCGATTGTATAACAGTAAAAAAATGGGCTGGCCCCGATCAGGGAAGCCCTCTATCCGCTGACCGAATGATGCGGAGAAGAAAGAAGGGAGAACAAAATGAGTTCATTTCATATTCCGGTATCGGCTTTGAGAAGACAGCAACAAAGACTCGAACTGCTCGGTTCGAATATTGCCAATATCAACACAACCGGGTACAAGTCGAGCAGGATGACATTTGTGGAAACATTAGGGACGGTAACAGGTATTTCTAAAACGTTATTCAAACAGGGCGCCTTAGAATTTACCGGCAATGTCACGGATCTTGCTATTCAAGGCAAAGGTTTTTTTGTTGTTCGGAATGGTGAAGAACAATTATTCACGCGAGCGGGAGCGTTTTCGATCGATTCCAACGGAAAGTTGATAAACAGCAGCGGGTTTGCGCTCCAGGGCTGGGCGGGAAGCATCGGCAGCCTGGTTGGAGGGGCAATTGATGAAGCGTCGCCATTGGGTGATATAATTATTGACAATAACCTCGTCATACCGGCGAAAGCAAGCGAAAACTTATGGCTTACCGGCAATTTGAATGCCGGGTTAGAGTCCCTTACCGAAGTATGGTCCAGTGGGAGTCAATTTAAATTAGATGACGGCACCATTGCAGATGGTGCAACACCGATAAATGATCTTGTGCAGACAACTACGAATTTGGAAACCGGCGATATTTTTACAATTGCAGGAACAGGCCCTGATGGTACTGTAGTATCAGGGACGTTCACTTATTCTGATGGGG
>JAGHBC010000118.1 GCA_021161185.1 Fidelibacterota bacterium | reverse complement strand
GTATGATGAAATGTTTTAATTAAATCACCTCTTTCGGTAAATATTTTGATTATACATTGGGGAGGCAGCCCATAAAACATAATGCGGTCTTTTGTGGTTTCGCCAAATTGATAATTGATAGCACTTATATTATAGGGATTGGGTACTATCCGGATACCGTCTAGAGATGAACCCGGTTGCCGTGTTAACGTTGCCGGTTCAATAGTCCTGGTCCAGAACAGACTGCTCTCTAATTGAGTGTGCGAAGGATGTACAGTTCCGTCATCCACAGTTACAACATAATAGTAGTAATCAAACCCGCGAACAGCACTCATATCTTCATAGATATTTGTCACTACCGGATTATCCGATCCCTGCCCACAGGCATAAATCATTTCAAATGTTGTATCGGGACTGTCTATAGAGCGATAAACGCGATACCCCCCAAAATGCTCATAACTTTCGGCGCTGTTGGACCACTCAAGAGTAATGCGGTCACCACCTGAATTAACGGAGAACTTATCCGGCGGCGGCGGAGCCGGATCGACTACAAAATTATTATTCCAGGTCTGGGTTGCCCGATCAAATGTTTGATACAGGGAATCTATACCGGTAAAGACCCAGGCATCTTTAAATTCATTTTTATCGCTGGTTTCCGATCCATCTGGCAAAATGTAGGGGGTTATCTCATTAAACCATTGTTCACCTATACTGGCTCGTTTTTCCCAACTGATCGAACCAACACACTCAGCCATTACAATACGAATACTATCTCCGGCTGGAATATCGTATGGTCCGTATCCGATCCCCTGAGATACACCGCCGCCGCCGGCTAATGGAAGTTCATTCGCATTACCGTCACCAACCATATCGGCGTGTGTCTGGGATGGTAATCCGGCATTCATGTAGGTGTTGTATTCCTTTGTCATATTATTTTCATTATACTGATCATTAAAAGATGGTTGAGTAATATCAGCATCGGAATAAATTGGAATCTGATGTTTAGGCTGCTGGGGATCATCGCTAGGATCACTCGCCGATTTATCCGCATGAATTGTCACAACTCCCGGAATCTGAGCAGCTCCGAGAAATCCGGTTCCACCGGTACCAATGTTAGGTGCCCCGATATTGTCTCCCTCAAATTGCGAATGCAAACCGTGATATGCATAGGATGCCCTATAGCTGTCACCGTAGGCAGGATGAAGAACTTCATTAACAGTGTTTTTCCCCCAGGTTGCGTCCTGAGGTGCATAATTTAAACCATAAGAGCCCATATATTTGCAGATTGCCCAGCGGTACTGAAAAAAGAAAATTACATCTTCAAGATCCTGGGACTTTACATTTCCGTCTATATCATATATCCCGGTATTTTTAAACACAAAATCGTAGATAAAATAATTGTCGTGAAATTGCTGAGTATTGTAATATATTTTTCTGGTCATGGTAATACCCATCGATGTATTGACAACATTGTACAGCATTCTGTCTGTTGGCAAGGTTTCGTCAATAACAACATCAATATCCTTATAAACAGTGCCCGACCCGGGAATGCCATTTACAAATACTTCCGGATGAGCAAATTTTCCGTAGAGTGTAAATTCTTGAGGAATGAATTCAGAGGTTTCATTGAGAATTCGAGGACCACAATGGACTACTTTATAGCTGAATTTTTTTTCCGCTACAGGATCATCGTATTCTTTCGCACCAAACCAAAGGGACTTGGCGGCTTGCATGTCCTGGTTGGCATAGAGCGCCGGATATTGGAACCCATCCTGCTGATCACGAACCTCATGACGCCGACCTACTTCAACTTCACAGCCACCGCTGGAAAACCAGTTATGCAGCATACCAACTGCAATCCACTTAGTATCATCGGCTTGAAGTGGTAACGATAGCACTATCGCAAGAACAGTCAATAGAATGATTGTCGGATATTTTTTCATACTAAATGTTTTTCGCATAATATTTCCTCATTTTTTTATCTAAAATCAAATGAAATCGTCATCCCAAAGAATACATCTCTTGGATTCAGAAAAGTGTAATAGGTCTGATTGGGCATATCAATATACGCTTTAGTATCAATTATCTCATCAATCGTTTTTTTATCTACCAGAGTCCACTGCCCATCGATCAGTCTCATATATTGTTCAGTATTGTAGTCATAATAAATTGCTCTTCCGCTGGGATTGCTCAAGGTTGTATGGTTCGAAACCACTTCAATTGGCTGAAATTCGACATCATCGTCTCGGCATACGCCCGGTTTATCGTTACCAGGCACTCCCTTATATCCTAATTTATCATACTGACTTTGCGGCAGGTGCAGCGAATACATATAGTCATAATAATCGTAAATATTATAGAAAGCATTGTTGGACCAGTTCTTAAAATTAAGCACATTGTTAATATCAGCAAATACCTTTACACTCAGACGATCGTATCTAAATGTCTTTGAAATCTTAAGGTCTAACACTTTGGAACTGGTATATTGCAGATTATACCGAATATCTTTCATATTATTTGGATTCCAGGTCATCCAGGAACCGGCTGTCCATCGGGCAATCACATTAAGATGCCAATCGGCAAAAAACTTCTGATTCATGATTTCCGGCCCAAAATAACGTGGCGTGTGGAAATCAATATATGATTTAAATCGTGGCACGGGCAATGGCCTAGTCTGATATGGGTTGTACGTATTGGTTAGCCAGTCCCTTTGTTCCGATGGATTTTGAAAGTAATCGTCATAACCGAAATAGCCATAAGACTTTGCACGGTATTCAAAGTTCATCATACCGGTTACCCAGTCACCATACATCTTCGTCACTTCGATTTCCGCGCCTCGAATATCTTCATAACTGTTATTTGTCAACTTATAATAGCTAACTTTTCCATCACTGCTGTGGTATTGAGTCCAATCCTGCTGACTTTTCACATCTTTGTAATATCCCGATATACGGATCAGATACATATCGGCGATTGACTGATCTAATCCCATTTCATAGGATACCGTTCTGGCCAGTTCCAAAGCGGGATCGCCGATATAATCAACCTGATTAATAGCCGAGCGCTGCATCCTATATAGACGTTCGGCAAATGGCATTTGTCGGTAATGGCCATAATTGAAATACAATTTTGAGGTGGCACTGATCGGATGCGAAATCCCAACCCGGGGACTAAGATAAAATTGTGGTTCCACTTTCTTTGTTTTGTACACCTTTTCTAAAGCATAATCATAACCGCCACCGAAAAAACCTCTATCGTAAATATCGACATCATACCATTTCCCATTGGAATTGATATATTCCGGTACTAAACCAAGTGTAGCAACGAGTCCCTCAAATTCAATTTTATCCTCTATATAGCCGGTAATACGGAATGGTGATCTCTCAAAAGATGTCCATGTATTACCCTCGGGAAGGAATAAATTGATCATACCAAATTCCAGTTCGTAATGATCCATGACAAATTCAAGACCGGCTTTTATCTGATGGCGGAAATTAATCTGGTTAGTGTAGTCAAAACGTGCCGTCCAGGTCGTATATTTACTGCTGTCCCGCGCCGTACTAACGGCACCACCCAACGATAAGCCACCTTCAACAGAAGCAAGGTTATAAGGCCAGAAACCCTCAGGAGCTTCGTCAACAAAATAGCCGGGGAATATCTCATACACTCTGGATGTATCACGCAGTGCTTCCGGACCTGTCCGGTAAATTTTTTCTGACCGTTTTAACTGAATTTTAAAAAACGATTTGGCGTCAACAACCTTATTCAGAATAAGAGATTCAGTATTATAAAAGCGTCTCGTGGGTGAAAAATAAATATCCCCGTAAATACGCCAGGGAATCGTGAATCCGACCCGGTCAACAACATTTGCCACATCATATTCTGAATCAAAAATATCCGTACCACCACTGCGAGATAATGAGGTAGCGTCTTTTTCACCATACATCCCAATAAATGTTAACTTCAGTGAAGGAGACAGATCGGATGTCAGCTTCAGCATAGTGTTCTGATCATATAACCCCTCTGTTGCCATCTGCATCATGTACATATCCTGGGTATTACGGTGAGACAGAAAGAATCGCAGATCTCCAAGCGAACTGCTTATCAGCGGAACCGGACCGCCAAATCCAAAATCAATGGTTTGATCCGGCAGATCGATTTCGCCATTTTTACGATATTGCCACGTAAAAAGTTGTTTGGCACCTTGTGGTGTCAAATCATTGGATGGATCATCATCCTGAAGCGTCTGCTGGGAAATCGAATTCCAGCCATCAAAGGGATAATATTGTTTCTGAGTATAATAATCCCAGGCCCCGTTCTTAACTCCAGTCCAGCAAACATCTTCATCAAGAAATGGTCTTAAATAAAATGAATTAGGATCGTAAGCCGATTTACCAAAATGTTTCTCTGCCGGAGGACCATATCTAATTGTAAATGAGCCACTGTAAGAATCCTTACTCCCTTCCCGGGTAACGATATTGACCACTCCTGACCGAACATTACTATACTCGGCACCAAAGCCACCCGTTTGAACCGATATCTCCTGCATAGCGCTCATCGGTAATGTACTCATCGGACTATTGGTTCGTTCATCTCTCATGACAATACCGTCAACCATAAACATGGTCTGATCGGCGCCGGCACCACGAATTTCGAGCCCAGAGGTAATTCCGGCTTTCAATCCCAACGCATCTGTCACATCAGATACCGGCAGGGTCTCGATTTCATCGGCAGTAATACTTAACTGACTCCCGGCAACATCTTTACGAATTACCTTTTTCTCGGCAAATACTTCCACAGATTCACCTTCGAGTACTTCCGTCTTCATCTTAACATTTAGTAACGTTGTCAGGTCAATTTCCACTCGCACGTCATGGACTGAATAAGTCGAATAACCTATCATATATACATTGACTGTGTAGGTTCCCGGAGGAATGTTCAAAATGGAGTAATAACCATCAAAATCTGTTGCCGCTCCGATTGTAGTACCTTCCAGGACAACATTGACACCGGCAAGTGGTGTGCCATCCCGCTCGTCTGTGATTCGCCCGGCAATTTTCCCGGTAGTACCAGCGAAAAGACCACTGACAGCAATTACAACACAAACAATGGATAGATATAAATTTTTCCTCATATTTAAACTTCTCCTTATTTAGTTTAAAACATATAATCCCAGGAGACCGAGACCAAAAATTTGGCGGCAAAAAGTTAGCGATTTCACTTTACTGTAAAGATTACTGTTTCCGTATTATTTACCCCTTGTCAACTAACTATAATCTTCATCTTACTTGACTGAATTTATTACCTTACAATTATCAAGTCAAGTCATAATTCCAAAAAAAGTTATTTAACTTAACTAACATCTGCAATTTTATCAATATTTTTCATTTTTAATGAGGGCTCATCTATTTTTGTGATTATTTTCCAATTTATGTTTGGCTATTGATATATCCATCTATAAATTTCATGTTTATTCAGGCGATTGATAATTAATACTTCGGAGATTAAAATGAAACTTAGATTATTTGTCATATTTATTGTGTTAGTTGGGCTTAGTGCCTGCGAAAACCGTTATGGATTTGATTTCGGCAGTGACTGGGACTGGCACTCGTTAAAAAAACAAAGTTCAAACGAAAATGTAATCGCACAGATTAATAATCTGGAAAAAAATCTTTCTCTTAAAGAAGCCCGTTTCCTATTTATTCAGTTAAGTTCATTAAAAAACCCATCGGATATCGCTCATTTGTCAAAAATCGAAAGTGATCAAAATAAATCCGGTGGCGGATATTATGGATATATTCCCGATTATTTTAAAAATCCGAATAAAATACCGATTCCGGAAAATTTTGAAAGTATCATTGCCTGTGCGAATTTTCTGACAAATACTCGAACGCAAATCGACAGAATAATCACACGTTCAAATTTTCAGTACAACAAAACATTTTTAAAGCAGGAAATTTCTGCAGTTAACAAAGCAGAAACCCATCCCGATATTCAAATTGACATTAATACCGATGCAGTCATGGATGTTATAACACACTATATCAACCAAAATATAACGATGGAAACAGCGACAGATATCGCAAGCCACCCCTCCTTCCAACAAATGCTGAAAAATCGCAAAGAAATCGGATATATTCCCGAACCACTGCCCGATACGAATGATTTGGCAAAGTTCATATATATTGCGGGCAGCAACGATCCGGTATCGATGATATGGAAATGGATAAATCCCTGGAACTGTTTTGGTTTTGCCGATCTGTATATGAATTCCACAAAATATTGCGAAATTGTATCTGAGATTAATTCAAACAAAGAGTATTTAATAAGTAGTATTAAATCACGCATAGGACGTTATTTACCGGAAGACTTCAAATATCAAGATCAGATCGATTTGGGAGTAAACTGGGGTGTTTTAAACTGGAGTACAGAGAAACAGATAGGAATAAACATCGTTCATTTAAAAAATGATTACTCCGCTTTTAAAAGAATCGTCTCGAGACAATTATTCCGCAAAATTCAGATTCACATAATAAAGGAGATGAAAAACATTTCACCTGATGACGATATTCAAATTAATAAAATAATTGCAGTAAATTATAAAAATATTTATGATCAGTTATTCTCTGAAGTTCTTTTTCAGATTTTTCTTGAGGGTACATCTGCTTATGCTGCCGGAAAGGAGAAATCCTGGATTATCGCCGATGGATATAAATTTGGCAGAGATCTTTTAAATTCCATCCACTTCTCACTCTACAACACTGTCAATTTAAAAACTGTTAAATATTGTGAATCTCAGGGATTTAGCCCTAACGGACCTTTAGTCGCTATTGGCTATCAAATGACAAAAGTATTAGTAAAACAATATGGACATCAAATTATATACGAAACTTTAGCCAGCAATTTCCTGGATTTCTTTATTAAATACATTGAAATAGAAAAGGAATACGGCAAAGAAAAAATTAAGATTTTCGATCCCGATGTCGTTGAAAAAATCTACTATTTGAACTCGCTTTAATAGATGATCCGCCAAACCGGCGTTCTTATCCGTCTTTGAAAATTAATTCAAGGACAATTATTGCATAGAAAACTTAAGTTCGAGAGTAACGATTTTCCTAGGTAAGACTGTCAGGGATATCTGATGTTCATCTTCAATTTCCAGGGACTCTATGACAAGTTCCTCCAAGGATAAGACATTTACCGCTCTTAAAGGCAGATGGGTTTGGATTTTTCCCTGTATTATATTCCTGGTGGGATTGAAAAATCTTAATACGGCGTTGCTACCATTCTCACCAAGCTTTAAAGTGGAATAACATAAATCTGCCGGTTCAATCTTTAGAAATTCTATCTGTGGTTTTTTCAAAGTTGTGGCGTCAGCCAATATATACGGGCGAACTTTAAATATTCTATTGTATGCATCTATCAACAATTGACCTCTATTCCACCCTCCCAAATAAGGGTAAAAAGAAAATTTATATTTTAGAATTGATGTGTTGGTCTGTTCTGAATCCGATTTTAGGGTTTGTGGTTTTTTATCCAATATTGGCAAAGCAACATAAACCCGCGGTTTTAACCGCATATTAACGGATCGTATTTCATTGCTTATTATAGTGAATCCGGCTACTTCGCCGCTTAAACCGATTAGTGAATTAATTGATATTGAAAAACGATTGGACTTCTTTAAGATTTTCCACAGTGAGAGTTCTTCAATGCTAAAACGCGAATCCAAATATATATGATCAACGTTAAAGTCCGCCGGAAAATAATAGTCAATCTTATGATTTTCCGCTTTATCCACAATATTCAGGTCAATATTTACGAATCTCGATAATCGGTCAAGTGACAATCTGAGAGTAATTTTGACCCGGTTATTTTTCCCGTTTTCACATCTTAAATACTTATATTCTATTTTATAAGCAGCATACAAGTGATTATTCTCGATTATTTTGATTGTCGGTTGAAGTGTCTTTGAATTAATTCGTTGGTTAATATCCAATTTACCGTTGGGATCATAATTCGTATCCAAAAAGTATCCAACCGAGTTATAAACAGAGCCAGTTTCTTTAGAATAGACATCAAAAGTACCGTTAGCATTTATGGATACTTTTATAAAATTATTTTCGAGACAATTAGTTGAAGTACTAATGTTTTTGCGTTTGGGCGAAGGCGCTTTGAGAACAGGTCTGACGCGGTAAATTTTATATCCCATTGCCGGAATATTTGTCAATTCCAGAAAGCAGCGGTACCGCTTTTTAGGGGATTCATCCTGATGTTCAAATAACGGCATAATATTTATCGGGGCGTCATTGATACAGGGTACTTTTTGCCCGGCATGATCTTCAACGGATACATATTCGGCTGTGCTGTCACCCGGCAAATCCAAATCAATCTCAATTATTTCCGTACGACGATAAGGCAAGGGATTTACAATGGCAAAATATTGCTCATCAAACCCGGCGGGCTGCCGCAATTCCTCAAAAATTGATACGACGGTATCGCCATAAGATTTATTGATAGAGTTTGTGAGAGTCTGATATTCTCGGTTGATAATATTTTTCTGATTATTATCATTTTCAGGACATCGAAAAGCGGCGTATTGGAGAGTCAATAACGATTCCCAATAGCTTTGAATTTCAGAGCCTGGAATTTCACCGCTCAGCTGGCTCTGAATAACCTTCAACGGTTCATAATAAATTTGTAATAAATGTTCGCTATGAGTATTCTTTGCACTGATTCGAGCGCAATTATGCGTATTATAATCCCCACGAGAATTTCTCATCGGAATCGATATTTTTTTGATAACTTTTAATTTAGAGATAACATTTCTCTCTTTGATTTTCCAAAATAAATCCGGTAAGGCAATCAATTCCGCCTGGGTATTTTCGGGTACATTCAAAATATTGCCGAGTTTATTAATCTGATTGATATCAAATTCAGGTTCAAAATTTACTACGATTAACGCCGGAATATCCGATGCTTCAGTCGGATCAAATTTTTCTTGCGACACACCTTTGTCCGGTACAATTAATTCCTCTCCACTCCATAGATATTTACTATAATAACATTTGACAATAGCTTTACTACCGTCTAACCCATACCATATAAATTCTTGAGGAAGATCGGAGCTATTAATTATCGGAATGAATGCCGTATCAATATTAAACCCGTTGAAGATCTGCGGCAATTGCGAATTATCACTACACTCCAGCGAGGAGTAACCAACCTTCATTATGTCGCCGACCTCGTTACAGATTTTATTACCGAGGAGTAAATTTTTTACTAACGCCTCTCCGCCTGCCAGGCAATCGTTAGGCGTCAAATACCAGGGTCCACACAGTAATTTCTTTTCTGAGATCAGGCGCTTGATCAACTTATCTGCCTGAGGATCATTGTTGATTAGCAATTTAATATATTTTGAATGGAATGTTAAATGGCAGGTTATGGACTCATTGGCACTATCCAGCGCTTCCAGCGCCCGCCTGAAATATTGCATCTGTTCGTTTTCGTCTGCACCAATAGAAAAGTTAACAGGTGCTAACAATGAAATAACGGAAATACTCACCATTTCCCCTATCTACAATTCAGTCTTATTCTAAGTGTTTGGTTGATAGCCCCTATCAACACATATCTTTTTTAAATATAATCAGGCTTATGCTAATATTCAATATCTAAATGTCTAATCGGTAGAAAATAAATATTGGAGACCTGTTTATTCAGACAATCGGCGAAGTATAATACCCGGAAATTTTCCAGATAAGTTTGCCAACTTTTCAAATTCCTTCTCATTGGAATATTCAAAACTCGGAAAAAGCCGGTTTGATCGTAAATCCAGCTGGTACTGATCAAGTAAGTCCTCAACCCAGGCAAGGTTTTTGCCCTTGATTTTGTGGTGAAGCTGTGGCGATACAAAACAACCTTCTTCGATAAACAGCTGTGGTAATTGACCCGTTGTAAAGGGCAGGTCAATCAGTGAAAGCGGCGGTAGCGCTATAATTAGTTGAGATCGACCGGCGACATTTTCAATAACATCGAGAAGTAAATTAAACAATACTTCGGTGCGCCATTCCAGCCATTCCGGCATCATCTGCTGAATCTGATCGCCGGTAGATACAATTTCTCCCACAACGGAACTAAATTCCGTTATACAGAAAGGACAATAACAAAAGGGCGGAATATGGCTCTGAATATCCAATTCTTCTTTTTCCCAATAGAACGGGAACCGAAAATGCTTAAGGTACAAATAATCGGGAACTATTTTTCCGGTTACTTTATTGATAGTCTGATGAAATGATTGCAAGCCGGTTGGATTATTTATACATATCGGGTAATATTCAGACTCGGGGACATAAGATGCTCCCAGATTAGTGCCGGGAGGTGTAAAATTATCATTCCGGTATAGCGCCGGATCGTTAAAGCAATTTAATATAACACCCGTTTTCAAATTGAGTGATTTTGCGTGAGTAATTATGCTTTGTAATTGATAATCGACCGCTTTTTCTTTTTGCTTTAAACTGGATTTTAGAACAGATACCGGAAAAAACAGACCGTCATAACCAGCCGATTTTATTCGTTCCAAGTCCTGCCCGAACTGCATTTTCGAATATTTTCCGGGATGATATTTAATAAATAGCGCCATTTTGAAATATCTTCCTTTTCCAGCCTTTAAAATATTGGTCTAACCGGCTTAACCGACTCAATACTCAAATTTACTTTTATTTCGTTTAAAATAAACCTTTTTTAAAAAATAAGGGAGTACGATTGCTCCCTTATTATATCGTAAATACTTCATTTTGTCGGAGCGAGAGGATTTGAACCTCCGACCCCCTGAACCCCATTCAGGTGCGCTATCCGGACTGCGCCACGCTCCGATATTCAAACAACATTGTAATTTAAGCGATATTTATTATGAAGTCTATAAAAATAAAAACTATCAGTTTTCCCAATCAGTCAATAATTCCAGCATCTCTTCCAAGCCGGATTTGACCATCCGAATTACTTCAAGAAGATCACTGTCTCCGGATTTTTCATTATCAAGATCATCCCAACTATTTGTCTCACTGAATCGTTGTAAATCTTCAGACTTGATAGATTTTAATCTCTGTTTTGCGCCCTCGATTGTAAATTTCTTATCATAGAGCAAATGTTTAATATATTGTATTAGTAGAATGTCTCTCTCTTTGTAAACCCGATTGCCGGCGCGGTTTTTGGACGGTGCGAGACAAGAAAATTCCGTTTCCCAATATCGCAGGACATACTGTTTCAATCCGGTCATTTCGCCAACTTCACCGATAGAGTAATACAACTTTTTGATAGACCTTCCCATTTTACGTCTCATTTTACACTTTACTTAAACCATTACTTTAAAAGTATAAACAGAGAAATCTGTTATGTCAAGTAAATTTTATGTTATCTTAAAGAATTCACCATAATTGTAGCGTTTGAACAGAAATTAATTGCATTTTGTTTAAGAACCTCTTTTAATAACATACAGTTATCCGAAATCTTTTGTTGAATTGACATCAAAGAATCGGTTCTGTAAACAGCCAGCCGGAGAATAACACCGGGCGGCAATGGATTTTTGAAATATTTGACCGGATAAAAACCGGCGATCCCCTGATAACCTGTTTTTATAGCCAGCCTTCTAATCCGTTCATTGACATTTCCAAAGGGTATTGCAAAAAATCTAATCGGTTGCCGGAAACGTTCCTGAAGCATGGTTTTTGAGCGTAACAATTCGCGAATAATCTCCTCTTCAGTAAGCCCACGTAAGGAGCAATGGGATGTACCGTGAGAATTAATTTCCCATCCCTCATCAATTAGAGAATCAATTTCTCTCTCATTAAGGTGTTCATACCGGAGCCAGCCTAAATTGACATCCCAGGTGTTCTCTTTTCCAATGTAATCGGTAATAATAAAAACCGTTGCGGGTGCATTATATTTTTTCAAAATCGGCAGGGCACATTTATGGATATCCCGGTAACCGTCATCAAAGGTAATCGCTAATGCTTTGGGATTGACGGACTTACTTGCGACCAGTTTTTCCAGAGTCAGAAATTGATAGCCCTGATCCGCCAGAAATCTGATCTGTTTTTCAAACTGTTTGGGATGAATACAGGTAATGCCCAACTCAGGTCTGGGATCGATTTTATGATAAACCAATACCCTGTTTGAATTAACCGGAAACTTTATAAAGATAATGCAACTCCCGCTTAGCGGCTTGGGCTAAAATGATATTTATCGTAAAACTTTTCGGTAAAATCACCAATTAATTTATATGCCCGAACAAGCAGGTCCTCATCGGGGAGAAAGACAATCCGAAAATGATTTGTCCCGGGTTTCTGGCCAAACCCTTTTCCATAAACAACCAAAACGCCGGTCTTTTCAAGCAATTCAATGACATATTGCTCATCATTGATGCCTTCCGGTAACTGGATTTGCGGGAAAGCGTAAAAAGCGCCGCCGGGCTTTACACAGGAAATCCCGGGAATGGCATTTAGCATATCGAAAGTAATATCTCGTCTGCGACGTATTTTATCTATCACCTCCGGTAAATGACCGTCATCACCATCCAGAGCAGGCGCGATCATATATTGCTGGGGATGGGGCGAGCACAATCTTGCCCGAAGGAGTTTATTGATTGCTTCCCGATAATCAATCATCATTTTTAGGGGGTCATGAAAGATCGCCCAGCCCACTCGCCAACCGGGCATAATATAATTCTTACTCAGCCCACCGAAGGTCACGACCGGCACACTCTGCGAGAGCGACGCTATTGAGATATGACGTTGACCGTCAATCAACAATTTATCATAAATCTCGTCTGCAAACACGACGAGGTTATACTTCTCGGCAAACTGAAGAATATTTAAGATACTCTCTTTACTGTAATTTGCACCGGTAGGATTATTCGGATTAATGACGACAATGGCTTTTGTGCGATCGTTTACCCGGCGTTCCAACTCATCAAAATCGATTTGCCAGCCGGTTTCTTCATTTAGAAAATAGGGATTTTGCTCACCGTGATAAACGGGAATCTGACCGCTATATAACGGATAACCAGGCGACGGCGTCATAATATTATTACCCGGATCAATTAATGCGGCAATGGCAATTGTAATAGCTTCCGAGGCGCCGCTGGAAATAATAACATCCCCGGGCGTAATATTCTTGATTCCCTTGTCCTCAACGGCATGTCTGGCAATCGCCTGACGCGCTTCTGGTATTCCCATTGAATCGCAATAAGTCGATACGTTTTTTTTAGCGCCGGCGTTGGATTGACGAATTTTATCAATTACTATTTGTCTTAATTCTGCCGGAGTCTCAAAATCATAAACAGGCGGATCGCCGATATTCAAATAGAGGATTTGCTTGCCTTTAGCTTCCAATTGTTGGGCTTTAACCACAATATCACGAATTGCATAGGTAACATATTTTGTGCGTTCAGCAGGAACAATACATTTTGTCATCGTTTCCTCACGGGTTTATGTTTCTTTTTCTCGGGAATAATAATTGTCTCAATAAATTGATCGCCTTCAACCAAATATTTTGCTAAATCAGTGATATCTTTGACAGAAATCCGGTCTATAATATTTAATAATTCTTTAATCGTCATAATACGGTTTTCGTAAATTTCCATTTTGGCAAGGCGATTATTCCGGGACTGCGTGCCCTCTAAAGAGATAACCAATCCGCCTTCAAATTGCTGTTTTACTTTTTTGAGCTCTTCGTCGGAAACCGGATCTTCTACTATTTTTTTCAGTTCGTCATATATCATAGTCCGGATGACATCCAATTTTCTGCTGTCAACGCCGGCATATATCCCAAACAGACCGTCATTTAGAAATAAATCGGAAAACGAATAAATCGAATAGACAAACCCATAGCGTTCCCGGATATTATGAAACAGCCGGGATGACATTCCACCGCTTAAAATAACATTTAACAAAGCCAGGGGATACCGTCTCGGATCTGATTGCGGAAAGACTCTTCTGCCGATAACAATGTGAGATTGGCTAATCGGCTTTTGATATGTCTTTTTCCTGTCAACTATTTCCGTGATCTGAGGTAATTGCCTGGAGTTTGATCCTCTCTTCAACACTGAAAAATATTTTTCTGTCAGGCGGACAAGTTCATCATGATGGACTCTCCCGGTTGCAACAACCAGCAGCCGGTCTGAGGTATAATTATCTTCGATAAAATCTGTCAACTGAGCGGTTGTAAACGACTGAATATTTTCCACTGCTCCCTGGATAGACCATCCGATCGGATGATCCGGGAATAACTGCTCGGTAAAATAGTCGTGGATAATATCACTGGGAGTATCTTCAATCTCCCGGATTTCTTCGATAATCACCCCTTTTTCCCGCTTCAGCTCCGCTTCATCAAATTGGGGGTTCAAGACCAGGTCGGATAATACATCGATTCCCGTGGAAAGATGTTCACTCATCAACCGAACATAGTAGCAGGTTACGTTTTTACCGGTGAATGCATTTATGGAACCACCCAGAGATTCTATCTCGTTAGCAATCTGAAAAGCCGAGCGGGTCTTTGTCCCCTTGAATGCCATATGCTCAAGCAGATGGGCAATTCCGTTGGTCTCGCGAGTTTCGTCCTGAGACCCGGCAATTGCCCATATACCCAGAGCAACTGAATACACCGAGTCTATATATTCTGAAATGACCCGAATCCCGTTTGGCAGAACTGTCTTTTGGAACCGCTCCTCGTTCATATTAACGGCGGTCTCTTGGTCGATGGCTGAAACGATCATTGCGGGAACGATTGTCCCGGTATCTGCCACCATCTGAGTGAGGTCTGCTGTACCGTTGCGGCTCTACATATCCTTCGGGTTTCTCCAATAATTCTTTAATGGATAATTCCCATCGCCCGGGCTGAGAGATTTTTTTTAGCAATACGTCGACTTTGTCACCAACTTTCAGGACATCGTTCACGTCATTGGTACGTTCCCAGGCAATTTCCGATACATGCAACAACCCCTCTTTGCCCGGTAAAATCTCAACGAATGCGCCATAGTTTTCGATACGTTTGACAGTACAACCGGTATATATTTTACCCTCTTCCGGTTGCAAAATCATGCTTTCGATAACATTTCTGGCCATTTCGGCGGATGCGGTATTAACTGCCGAAATAAAAACAGTGCCCGTATCATCGATCTCCACGGTAGCGCCACTATCAGCCTGGATCGCTTTGATGTTTTTGCCGCCGGGACCAATAATCTCGCCAATCATATCAACCGGAATCTTGATTGTAGTCATTTTCGGTGCATAAGGCGAAATATCAGCACGCGGTTCTTTGATAGTCTGATTCATAATATCAATTATATGATAGCGACCTTCTTTAGCCTGCTCGAGCGCCTGACGCATAATTTCAGTGGATATACCGGCAACTTTCAGGTCCATCTGAATAGCGGTAATACCATCCTGAGTTCCCGTAACTTTGAAATCCATATCGCCATAATGATCTTCCGCTCCCAGAATATCCGAAAGCACCATCACCCGGTCGCCTTCCTTTATTAATCCCATTGCAATTCCGGCAACAGTCTTTTTTAACGGTACTCCGGCATCCATCAAAGCCAGTGAGCCGGCGCAGACCGAAGCCATGGAAGATGAACCGTTGGACTCAAGAATATCAGAGACGATCCGGATAGTATAGGGAAAGTCAGTTTGTTCGGGAAGTAATGTTTTCAGGGCGCGTTCAGCCAGATTACCGTGACCAATTTCGCGCCGTCCGGTACCCCGCAGGGGGCGAACTTCACCAACGCTAAAGGGCGGAAAATTATAATGGAGCATAAACCGTTTTTTATACTCTTCCCGGTCAATATCGTCAATAATCTGTTCGTCTAATTTTGTGCCCAATGTAACGGAGCCCAAACTCTGGGTCTCGCCACGAGTAAATAGCGCCGAACCGTGAACTCTCGGCAAAATACCGATTTCACAAGTGATCGGTCTGATTTCCTTCAAACCACGATTGTCAATCCTGATCTGGTTATTAACAATCATTTTCCGCATATCTTTTTTCAATATTTCATCAACTTCATTGCGGATAACGGATTCCTGTTCGGGATATTCCTCAGCCAGTTCGTTGGTCAATTCTTTAATAAATATGGCAATAGCGTCCGAGCGGGTATGTTTGGAGTTTTTTGCCATTTCCCGCCAGATACTTAATTGCGGCTCGGTTTTGCGTCTGATCGTCTCAAGCAATCCTTCGGGTATTTCGGCAGCGGTGACCGAAACCTTTTCCGGTTTAATTTCTTCAATAAGCTCTTTCTGGAAATTGACCAGTTCAATAATAGCTTTATGTCCAAATTCCAGCGCGCCGACCAAAACATCTTCAGATACTTCTTTGGCTTCTCCTTCGACCATCACAATCGACTCTTCCGTACCGGCAGCAATAATCTCCAAATCCGATTCTTCCATCTGTGCCATTGTCGGATTAATAATGTAATCGCCCTTTATCCGTCCAACCCGGACGCCGGCAATCGGTCCTAAAAAAGGAATTTTGGAAATACTTAACGCTGCGGAAGCTCCGGTAATTCCTAAAACATCTCCAGGATTCTCCTGATCACCGGAAATTACAGTCGCAATGATCTGAGTATCACTGAAGAAACCTTCCGCAAACAGAGGACGGATCGGTCGGTCGATTAAACGCGAAGTGAGAATTTCCTTCTCGCTGGGGCGCCCCTCTCTTTTAAAAAAACCTCCGGGGATTTTACCCGCTGCATATGTGCGTTCACGATATTCCACCTGTAATGGGAAAAAATCCTGGTTCATCGGTTTTAAAAAATTCGAAACCGCTGTAATTAAAACCATTGTATCTCCGTATCGGATTGTCACAGACCCATGCGCCTGTTTTGCCATCCGACCGGTTTCAATAATTAATTCTCTCCCACCAAGGGTCATCTTTTTTTGTATCAATTTGTACTCTTAACTATTTCTATTTACGATTATTAGGTT
>JAGHBC010000098.1 GCA_021161185.1 Fidelibacterota bacterium | reverse complement strand
TAAAAACGGTTTTGTTGTTTTCGCGAACATAATCAATCAGGTAATCGATAAACAACATCCGGTAGCCCGCATCCAGACCCATGGAATAATCATCGAGAATCATCAATTCCGGGTCCTGCGCCATGATCAAACCAAGCACGACCTGTGAACGCTGTCCGCAGGACATATTGGAAATTTTATGATCATAGGTGACGCCGAGACGATCGATCAAGCCAAAGTATAGATCTCTTCTCCAGTTGGAGAAAAAGCGGCTGTAAAACCTTTCAATTTGTGCTACGGTCATGAATTCATAACAGACATGCCCCTCAAATAAAAGTCCGATCTTTGCCCGGTTTTGCGGCGTCAGATTGTGTGATTCCTCACCCAGAACGTAGCATTTGCCGCCTGTTGGTCTGAGAAATCCCATCAGGATGTTGATGGTTGTGGTTTTACCTGTTCCGTTCTTACCCAGAATTCCGAATATTTTTCCCTTCTGGACGGAAAAATTCAGATCTTTATAGATTAATTTGTCGCCATAACTATGCGTCAGATTAACGCATTCAATAACATTTTCCATTTGCATTCTCGGTTTTGTTGTGTTTTTAGTTTCATTATCTATAAACGTTGTTTTAATAATGCTTTTCAGTTGTCGCTTGAGTCTAAGGCAAAAGCAATGCCATACCGGCGTTCGGTTTAATATATTCCTCTAAATAGCCAATAGTAACAATGGAGCTAAAAAGCGCCTGGAACTTTCCGAAAAACAACAAAAATGTCGTTGTAACCGACAATATTGTTGGGCGCTGCCGCCCCGGATTTTGTGGTATTTGCCCGACTCTCGTCCTGAATGAGTAATTCCGATAGTTTGGCATAGTGATTGAAAATATTAACTCAATGAGTACCCGGACAAATAATTTATTAAATTAGGAGTCACATTGGATGAAAGTTAGGAATTTTACATGCACCTGTTTTCTGCTGGCAGGGCTGCTGTCGCTGCAGCTGTTTGGTATTGATAATACGAAGGTTAAAGAACATATTCTGGACAACGGATTAAAGGTAATAACCTATGAAATGCATACGGCGCCGATCATCTATTCATGCCTAACCTATAATGTCGGTTCGAATTATGACCCTTATAACCAGTCCGGTATTTCACATATAGTTGAACACATGATGTTCAAGGGTACCAAACGCTTTCCCAAGGGGACGATTGCCGAACTAATTTCCGCAAATGGTGGCGTGTTTAATGCCTATACGACTAATGATATTACGGTCTATTATGAACTGTTACCCAAGAATAAAATCGAGCTGGCTTTTGATATCGAATCTCAGCGCATGTATAAATGTGAGTTTGATCCGGCTGAATTTGAATCGGAAATCAAGGTCATCATGGAAGAACGCAAGCAGCGGACAGAAAACCAGGCTGCCGGAAGAAAGCGGGAAGAACTGAACACCCTTCTCTATAAAAGTCATCCTTACCGCAATCCGGTGATAGGCTGGATGGAGGACATTGAGAATATTACCCGCGACCAGGCGTTTGCGCACTACAAAAAATACTATACGCCCAATAATGCCACGCTGGTACTGACCGGTGATTTTGATACCGCTGAAATATTGAAAATGGTAAAGAAATATTTTGGGAAAGTGCCAAAAGGCCCTGAGATAGAAAATCTGCGGTTTTTCAATGTGGAGCAGGAAGGTAAAAAGATTCTGGAATTCAAGCACCCCGATATTCTGAATGAGAGTATTTCCATGTATTTTGCGGCGCCTACCCGCTTCCGGAAGGATGGCGCAGCGCTGTATGTCCTGGGTAACATTTTGTGCTCACGCAGCGCTACTTCGCGTCTGAATAAACGTCTGGTTCGGCAGGAAAAGCTGTGTAAGAACACCGGCGGCGGACTTGGTTTCAGCAAAGATCCGCGCCCGTTTTCAATCAGTGCCAGCCTGTTGCCGGGCTCCGATATTAAAGAGGTGGAAAAAATCATCTGGGCAGAGATTGACAGTCTGAAAAATTATCCCGTTGCCGAATATGATTTGCAGAAAATTAAAAACAAACTGACTTTTAAAGAGATGACCGGTGATCAGTATATCAGCGATGTGGGTAACCGCATAGCTGTTTATGATAACTATGTCGGCTGGCAATACATTAATCGGTGGGATGATATGGTTGCTGCGGTTTCCGGGGACGATATCATGCGCGTGGCTAATAAATATTTTGATGAAGATAAACAGGTGCTCTGTTATTCCCGTCCGGATTCCAGTGTGAAAGTCTCGGATAGCAGCTTCGATACAGGTAAAGAAGCGGAAATTGAAAATGCACCCCCCGGCTCTGATGATATTGCCGAACCGAAAATTGATTTTGAGGACGACATCACTTCTAAAAGGGGATTGCTATCGCGATTGTTTAGCAGTAAAGAAGATGTGCGGAAACTCTACAAGCCGCGGCTGGACGAGATTCTGGCGCCTGATCCGATCGCCGGTCTGGTAGATTCCTTTAAACTTGATAACGGCGTGCCGGTGTATATGATTGGAAACCACGATTTTCCGACGGTTTATATCATGGGATATATTGAAACCGGGCGACTGGTGGAAAACGCTGAGAATCCCGGTATCCGTATTTTTACGAATTCGATGTTGGCCAGAGGAACCGCCAAACATACCTATGAAGAATTACTGGAAGAACGTTCATTTATACCTTACCAGTTTGATGTTAGTCAATCCTGGAATAAGATAGTTTTTGCCGGGTATTCTCTAACACAAGATGTTGATAAAATGCTGCGGGGAACCTTTGAGATTCTGTCGGAGCCGACATTTCCCGAAGAGGAAATGGACAAAGTTCGCCCGCGTCTGATTTCCAATGCAAAGAACTTCAAAAAGACCGAAACGATGAAGGCTTTTTACACAATGTTTGAGCAGGTATTCGAAGGGCACCAGTACTCTCTACCTTATGCCGGGACGGTGGCAACATTTGAAAACGCCACCCGGGACGACCTGATTCGATTTTATAATAAATATTACAGCCCCGACCGCCTGAAAATGGTAGTTGTGGGTGATTTTAACAAGGAGTGGATTCGGGAAAAACTAAACAACACCTACGGAACATGGCAGCATCCTTCAGGGGATGAACTTGCCGGATTTAAGAAAATCCGCCCTATACAGGGGAAACATGTATATGTCTTCAATAATCCCGAATACAAACAGTGCCGCCTGGATATGGCATTTAATCCGATAGAGGGCGGCATTACCACCGATATCGAAGATTATGAAGCGCTGAGAATACTGGAGCATATTCTCTGCGGTAGTTCGCTGACTTCGCGCATGGGAGTGGAATTGCGCGATAAACAGGGGCTGAGCTACGGCATTAAAAGCACACTCTGGATTCGGGATCACGGCGGTTACTGGAATATTCGTACCGAACTGGATAAAGATAATGTTGTAAAAATGATTCAGGGGATTTTGGCAGAGATTGAAAAGGTTCAGAAAGAGGGGGTTACAGAAGAAGAACTGAATAAAGCCAAGGCCCGGAAGATAGCTTTATTGACTTTGCAGACCCGCACAGCAGACGATATCGGTAATATCATTTTTGATCAGCTCCAGGATAAAAAGCCGCTGGATCACTTTGATCAACGCCGGAATGCAATCATGGCAGTTACCAAAGAGGATGTGCAGCGTCTGGCGAACAGGTATCTGGATGTGAATAACTATATCATTTCCGTTTCCGGTGATCTAAATGAAAATTCCCTGGATATGTTTAAATAGTGTTTTTCTATTGATAATTATTGAATTTTGAATATATTAATATTGGGTGTTCTAAATACAATAAGGAAAAATACATGAAGAAAGTAATATTCGGTGCTTTTGTATTGATCCTCCTGTTCTGTCAGGTTTTTGCGGCGACCATATCAGGTAAGGTTCAGTGCCACATGGAAAAGCGCTATCTTAGCGATGCTTTGGTGATTTTATTAAAACCTGATGATGAATCCTTCTCTATAACAACGGTATCTGATAGAACGGGTTTTTTCCTTCTGGAAGATGTCGATCCGGGGAAATATAACCTCGAAGTGGTTCACGATGGTTTTTATAAAAATGTGTTATTCGATTTAAAAGTAGAAGAAGGCAAACGCTACGATTTAACCGTGAAACTGCTTAAGCAGGACCGTAAGGGCGCCAGCGATTACTGCTTTATGCTGGGGGGTATCGAGGTTTGCAGTGTTCAGAAGGATCTTATACCCGAAGAAGCTGTAACAAGCCGAAAAATCGATTCCGGTGAGATTGAGCACATGCAGGCTACAAACCTTGGCGATATTTTATCATTGGTTCCCGGTATCGAAAAATCTAACAATCCGGGCTTATCAAAAGCCTCTCAGGTAGGTATTCGTACTATCGCTACCAGTGGCGGTACGGTAACCGGCATAGAATCCTTTGGAAGCTCTATTATTGTGGACGGCAATCAGATGTCTAACGAAGCAAATCTGACGACAAAGGTATATGGCAGTTCCGGTACTCAGGGAATCGACTTAAGAAATATTCCGGCTGATAATATTAAATCGGTAGAAGTAATCACGGGCATACCCTCGGTTGAATATGGTAATTTCGCTAACGGCATCATTAAAGTGGAGACAAAAAGCGGTCAGATCGCTCCTAAATTAAAGGTAAAAATCAATCCGGACACTAAAACGGCAAGTTTCAGCCACGGCATTGCTATCAAAGAATATATTTTGGATTATCATTTGAATTATGCCTATAGTGAACGTGACCTGCGTAAAGAGGGCGATGAATACCAGCGTCTGCACGCCAGCGGCAATCTTTCCAAATATTTCTTCAATGAGAAATTGGACATGAAAGTTCGGGGCAGCTACACTAAAATGATCGATGATGAAGAGCCGACCGATGTTCAAAAAATTAAAGATTATAATCGTGGCTACCGGGCTTCCGGAAGTGTAAACCTTGATTATACCCGAAGTGAAAATGACAAAATCATCGGTTTTTTGGGTTTTAATCTAAACCGTAAAAAAGCCTATAAATCTAAATGGGTTGCTGAACAGCTTATAATTGAAGGCGATTCTATCCCCCTGCCCGGTTATGTCGGCATAATGAATGAAATCGGTAAAGAATGGGATGTAAAGGGAAAACTTCAGAAAAAGACTACATATCAAAGCGGTAAGAGAACCCATAAAGTTCTCCTGGGGCTTGAAGGCGATTATCAGAAGAATACCGGTGATGGATTATATATTGATCCGGTTTATCCTTATTACGGTCAATATTCTTCCCGGCGTTCTTATTCGTTCGACACCTTTCCGGAAATTACCAGCCTGAGTTTATATTCCGAAGATATGATAAAGGGTAAATTTCTTGGCAAAAAGTACAACCTGATGTTGGGACTTCGCTATGATGTATTTAATCCCACAGGGTTTAATTTTGGGAATATGTTTGAAGATAAAGCCTTTCTGAAATCCGATC
>JAGHBC010000142.1 GCA_021161185.1 Fidelibacterota bacterium | reverse complement strand
TTTACGGCAAATGTTTTGCGTAAATTGGGAAACATCGAATTTTACACAAATAATTTTCAGGCAGCTCAAAAATATTTTACCCGAAGCCTGAATCTGTTCACCCGGCTCGACGACAAAGCCGGAATTGTGTCAATAAAAAACGTTATTGGCGCCCTTATGGTAGAACAGGGCAAATATTATGAGGGGGAAATTCGCTTTATTCAGGCTCGAAAAATGGCGGAAGAAATACAACTCGCCGAAATGATTGCAAAAGCCAACATGAATCTTGGTAATATCTATGATATGAGAGGTCTTTCCGAGGATGCCATCAAATGTTATCAAAAAGCCCTGGAGGTTAATAAAGACGAAGACAAGGAATTGTCAACCAACATTTATATAAACTTTGCCATCACCTATAAGTTCAAAAAGTCTTATGACAGGTCAATTGACTATTTAAACAAAGCGCTGGAAACCAATAAAGAGACCAACATCCGTTATCAAAAAGGATTGATCTATCTGACGCAGGGCGAGATTGCCTGCCTCCGGAAAAATTTATCGGCAGCGACGGCATTGGTCACTTCGGCATTTACCATTTTCAGTGATATCGGCGATCGTTTGAGCATTAGCGAAGCATATAAAATTCTGGGGATGATCAATCGCGAAAGCGAGAATTATGACGTCTCGCTCTCCTATTTTGAAAATAGCAAGCAGATTTATGAAAAGATCACAAATCCGATCAGCCTGGCTGAAACGCTGGTGGAAATGGCAAAATTGTTTTCCGATATGGGTGAAAAGTCGCGGGCAAAGATTACCCTTAATCAGGCAATCAAGAATTTCAGGAAAATCGGCGCAGACTCCAAAATAGATTCTGCTAAAACATTCTTTGCAGACATCCTGTAAATTCTGTATATTTTCACGTAAAACGGGGCGTTTTTTACAGAATTTGTAGCCTTTATAAATATACTTTCGTATCTTTACATCCGGTTACTGGAGGAGTAGGATATCGTTCACATAAATAAACCGGATTATCTGAAGTCTGATAAAAAATACAAGTTCATTTTCGATCATATCACCGACCTGATTATGGTTTGCGGGCCCGATTTTTCCATCCTTGAGTCCAACGAGGCGGCAAATATTGTCCTTGGAAAAGGTGAGACTCTGATTGGTGAAAAATGCCACCGGGCTCTTCGCCAAAACAGCCGTCCCTGTTTAGATTGTCCGCTGAAGGACACCGTCAATAGCGGCACTATCATACCTCTTGTTAAATACGACGACCGCTTTAATGAATATTTTGAAGAACGCTGTGTGCCTATTATTTCGGAGACCGGGCAGTTAAGTTCCTTTATACTTACGGCAAAAAACACCACCAAATCCCGGGAATTGGAAGAAAAGTCGGCTCAGCTGAAAAAATTATCCGCTCTTGGTCAAATCAGTTCCGGGGTTGCTCACGATTTTAATAACGTGCTTACTGTTGTTTTGGGCAGAGTTCAACTAATGAGAAGGCTGACGAACGACCCGTACTTTATAAAAAGCCTTGAAATGATTGAAAAATCGGCTCTGGACGGCGCCTCTAAGGTTCGCAAAATTCAGGAGTTTTCGCGACCCGGCATTAAAACCCTGACCGAATCTATAAACCTGAAAACTCTTGTTGAGGAGGTCCTTGAAATAACCCGTCCACGCTGGGACATCGCTTCTAAAGTTAAGGGTATTCTGATTGAGCCGGTTTTCGAATTGAAAGACGATCTGTTTATTCGCGGTGATTCTTCTGATTTAAGAAACGCTTTTACCAATATAATTTTTAATGCAGTCGATGCTATGCCAAACGGCGGGATTCTATCCATTAAAACCGATAAAATAGACAATTATATTTGTATCGATTTCAAAGATACCGGCACCGGAATGACCGAAGAAACCATTGAAAGGATATTTGATCCTTTTTTCACAACAAAGGGAGTTCTGGGGAACGGTCTCGGGATGAGTGAAGTCTATGGCATTATCAAACGTCACAACGGCAAGATTAATGTGGTTAGCGAAGTCGGCGCCGGAACGACGATTAAATTGCGTTTTCCCACCATCCAAAAAATTGAAGAGAAAATCAGCCCGGCAAAACAGAAGTATACCGGTCTTTTCAATATTTACATCATCGATGATGAGGAATATATCCTGGAGACCCTGCAGGATTTCCTGAGCGATCTCGGACATACCGTTCAAACAAACACCTCTCCAAAACAGGCTTTATCGGACATTAAGAAGTCACATTATGACATCGTGATCACAGATCTCAGTATGCCGGGAATTAGCGGTCTAGAATTAGCCGAACAAATCAAAGCCCTTGACCCCGCCATCCAACTTATTCTGATCTCCGGCTGGGCACTCAATCTCGATGAATCCGACTTGGAAAACCGAATCGATTTTGTTATTAATAAACCGTTTTCCTTTGAAAAAATCACATACGTTCTTTCTGAAGTTGGAAAAAAATTACTGCCTGCCCGTCAAAACCAATCTTCGTAAGCGGGCGATTAAAAAATGAAGTCTCTGTTTTACTTTTGTCTGATATGCGCTATATTGCTTATTTACTCATGTGACGGTGGTAAGAAAGTCTCAAGGCGCTCAACATCTGAATTTAATCCAATAAAAATCGTCAATGGCGGAACATTGGTTGTGGGAATTCGCGCCGAACCCGAATCGTTGAATCCGTTATTGGCGTTGTCCCAAACCTCTCGAAATATTATCAGTCTCGTTTTCAGAAGGCTGGCTGATATCAACGAAGATCTCAGAACCTTTACTCCCGTGCTTGCTAAAAACTGGACTTTTTCACCCGATAGCCTTAGCATTACTTTTAACTTAAAAACCGATGTTCTGTGGCATGACGGAATGCCTTTCTCCGCGGCTGATATTGTATTTACATATCAGATGCAGACCGATCCCGCCATCGGTTGGGATGGAATTTCCTTTAAAGAGACTATCCGGTCGGTTGATGCGCTTGATGATTCGACAGTTGTTTTTTTATTTCACCGGAAAAGTCCGGCTATGCTAATGGACGCCGTCGAGGGTTATATATTACCCGAACACATTCTTGCATCCGTGTCTTCTGAAGATATGCACAAAGCCGAATTTAACCGACGCCCTGTCGGAACGGGTCCTTTTAAGTTTCAAGGATGGAAAGACCAACAGACAATCACTTTGGTAAGAAACAACTCTTATTATGAAACCGGAAAACCTCATTTAGATCGCATCATCTTTAAAGTGGTGCCGGATAATATAAATCTGCTTTCCCAATTAAAATCCGGAGAGGTGGATTTGGTAGAGAGCCTTTATCCCCGGGATTTCCAGGCTCTGTCCGCTAAATGGGAACAGGGTCAATCCAACATAAGACCGGTTAGCTACTTGGGGCGCCGGTATGACTTCATCGGCTGGAATTTGATTGATCCTGACCATTACCGGCAAAAGTTAAAACAAGAAGACAATTCATTACCCATCGAGGATTATATTTTACCGAATAGATTTTTTGGAAGCCGGAAAGTACGCAGCGCTTTGACAATGGCACTGGATCGCGAGGCTTTAACAAATGCCGTCAATTACGGAATGGCTATCCCTATGCACGGCCCGGTTCCTCTGATTTTAAATGCTTATAACGAAGCTGCAAATGTTCATTGGCCCTACGATCCTCAACAAGCCCTGAGAATATTATCTGAAGAGGGCTGGTCAGATACGGATAAAGACGGTATTTTAGACAAAGACGGCATTCCTTTTGAATTCGAACTTATAACCGAAAGCGGCAATACCCGCTGGGAACAAGCTGCTACTATCATTCAGGATCAGTTAGCAAAGATAGGTGTTCATGTATCCCCGCGATTAGTCGAGCCGGCGCTGCTCTACGGAAAACTTTTACCGTTAAAAGAATTTGACGCTGTCTTGATCGGCTGGGTTGTGGGATTGACAATGGATTACGCCCCCCTGTTTCACAGCTCGAGCTTCTTTACTCCTTTTCATTTTACGGGCTACTATTCATCAAAGTATGATAGCCTCGATGACGCTTCGAAGAAATCGTTCAATCCGGCGGTAATACAAAAATATTACGATGAAATTGCCGGTCTTTTATCCCATGATCTCCCCTATACTTGGCTATACTACCGGCAGGAATGTTCTGCAATCCATGTCCGCTTCAAAAATGTAACTATTGATAAGCGCGGCATGTTCATCAATCCTGAAGACTGGTGGGTCCCGGTCAAGGAGCGTTCCCGGATTGATAAATTATTTGAAGGATAGCCCGGAGTGGTTAGCTATGTTATTAAACGAATCGCAGAATCCATACCCACAATCATAATCGGTATCACTCTTACCTTTCTGGTAATTCACCTGTCACCGGGCGATCCGGGTTCCCGTTTTATGGATCCGTCTCAGCCGTCTGAATACCGGGAAATTCTTCAAAACCGATTCGGCTTAAATGACGCGCTTCACATTCAATATATAAAATGGCTAAAACAGGTATTGTTTCATTTTGATTTCGGCAACTCGTTTTATAATGGGAAACCGGCATCAGGGATGGTTTTTTCCGCCCTCCGACCAACCATGCTACTCGCGATTTGTTCGTTAATATTTGCTCTTATTGTCGGAATATTTTTAGGGATAATCGCCGCCGTATACCGGGACGCGCTGCCCGATCGCATCTTAACCGCCAAGATGATGTTTTTTTTCTCAACCCCGTCTTTCTGGCTCGGCATTATGTTGTTGGGTATCTTTTCAATTAAATTGGGCTGGTTCCCGGCTTCACATCTAACATCGCTGTATCATGATCAATTGAATTGGTCGGGACGTTTCGCCGATTATGTTCATCATTTAATATTACCGGTAATAACTCTCGGATTGCCTTTGTCGGCTACTTTTTATCGTTATATCCGGACGGGAATGATAGAAGCCTTAGAATCTGAGTATATTCTTGCTTCCAGGGCTCGCGGGCTTAGCGTATCAAAACTGTTATTTCACTACAGTCTGAAAAATTCTCTTATCCCTCTAATCAGTGTACTCGGAATTACTATACCGGCGTTATTGAGCGGGGCTTTGGTAGTCGAAGTTATATTCTCTCTGCCCGGTCTCGGACGCACGATGGTAAGCGCTGTTTTCAGCCGGGACTATCCTATTATATTAGCCGCCAGCACGCTTGCATTTGTTACAGTTATCGTCGGAAACCTGTTGGCTGACGTTATTTATTCTATGGTGGATCCAAGAATCCGAATAAAAACGCAGGGTGTTTTATGAAGGGCTTAATAAATATCCTGCACTCAGACCGATCCCTGCAATTGGGAGTTATTATTATTAGTGTGATTTGTCTGTTCTCTATTCTGGGTCCGCTACTTTCACCCTATCACTACAACACCCAAAATCTGTCAGAGTCCTTTCAGCGTCCTTCGTGGTCACATCCTCTCGGGACCGATTTTTTTGGTCGTGATCTGTTGACCCGGTTGATGTATGGCGGAAGGATTACCCTGACAGTGGCATTTTCAGCAACATTATTTGCTGTTATCATCGGAACAATTGTGGGGCTGGCGTCCGGTTTTATTGGAGGCTGGCTCGACCGCATATTGATGCGTTTGGTTGATATATTGCTGGGGTTTCCCAAACTTTTTGTCATTCTGCTGTTAGTTGGAATGGGATACACATCCTTGGGGTTGGTTGTCACTTTTCTTGCTCTGTTTTCATGGATGGAAATAGCCCGAATTGTGCGGTCTGATGTTTGGGTCGCCAAAGAGCAGCTGTATGTAAAATCTGCCGAAGCTTTGGGTTTACGGCGAAGACGAATAATATTCCGTCACATCCTTCCAAATATAACCGGGCCTCTTATCGTATCTACGGTTTTATTAATCTCATCTCTTATCCTGATCGAATCGAGCCTCAGTTTTCTCGGTCTCGGTGTTCAGCCCCCCAATGCCAGTTGGGGAACCATACTGAACGAAGGGCGCGTCGACCCGGTTGGCGCATGGTGGATTTCTGTTTTTTCAGGGATAATAATCGTTACTTGTGTGATTGGTTTCAATCTCATTGGCGACGGGCTGCGGAATATTCTCGATCCAAAAACCGGTAAAAAAACGTGATGCAATTTAACTCGCCTCCATTACTCGAAGTAAAAGACCTGTGCATCTCCTACCGCAAAGGAGGAATTTCTTCCTCAATAAAAGGACCTGTATGTGCCGTAAAAGGCGTCTCGTTCTCGGTTAAACCGGGGGAAACCTACGCCATTGTAGGTGAATCGGGTAGCGGTAAAACCAGCATCGCCATGTCGGTTATAGGGTTTTTAAGACCACTTACCGGCACGATCTTCTTTATGAATAAGAACATCTGGGAATTGGACAGAAGCGGTCTGCGTCGGCTGCGGTCTAACATTCAACCTGTATTCCAAAACTCCGGCGCCTCTCTAAACCCCCGGATGTCCGCCGGGAAAATAATATCCGAAGCGTTTCACGCCATTGTTGACGAACATGAAAAAGAGAAAGCTTTAATCGATTTATTACGGTCTGTCGGTCTCGATCGGGAGATTCTCCGGCGGTTTCCCCACGAACTCAGCGGCGGTCAAAAACAGCGTCTTAATATTGCGCGAGCCCTTGCTTTAAAACCGCGCCTGATCATTCTCGACGAACCCCTCTCTTCGCAGGACCTGTCTACTCGCGCCCAATTGATTCACCTGTTATCATCATTTAAAAAAGCCTATTTGTTAAGCTATATCCTGATTTCTCACAATCTTTCGCTTGTACGGCTAATATCGGATCGGATCGCCATTATGAAACAAGGCGTTTTTATTGAGGAGGGGGCAACCGAACAGATAATAAACAATCCGTCAAATAATTATACAAAAGTCTTAATCGAAGCGTCGAATATAAAAAACGTCAAAACAGGTTGAATATGAGTTTAATTACCGCTGAAAATATATCTGTGTCACTTGGTCGGACACCAATTCTAAAAGACATTAATTTTTCCGTAGAAACCGGTGAAACACTGGCGATTGTTGGTGAAACGGGCTGTGGAAAAAGCCTCTTGTGTAAGACGCTCTTGAATATTTTACCTCAATCGCTTTCGGTCAATGGAAATATCTGGTTTAATATCGCAGATAAAAAGCGAATCAACATTTTATCTTCCGGTGAGCAGATACTTAAGACAATTCGCGGAAAAGAGATCGGAATGGTTTTCCAGGATGCCTTCGCCAGCCTTAATCCAGTTATCAAATGCGGCAAACAGATTAGCGATGTTCTTGCGGTAAAATCAAAAACGGATCACCGGACTAAAAAATCACGTATTTTCTCCCTGCTTGAGATAGTTGGTCTTGCCGACGTCACGCGGATCTATAATTTATATCCACATCAGTTGTCGGGCGGCATGCAGCAGCGAATGGCGCTGGCAATAGCTCTCGCCGGGAACCCCCGCCTTTTAATTGCCGATGAACCATCATCTTCCTTGGATTCAATTGCCCAAAAGCAGTACTTAGATCTTTTAAATCGCCTGAAACATGCAATAAATCTGACCCTGATTCTTGTCACTCATGACTTGGATGAAGCCTTTGCATTCGCGGATAAAATGCTGGTTTTATATGCCGGTTATACTGCCGAATACGGCAATACGGTAGATATCCGAACGGCTCCCGCTCATCCTTATACAAAAGCCCTGCTCGATATTTATCAGGCATTTCGCGAAAACCGTCAACCCACACCGCTTCCGGGTGAAATCCCGTCGCTTGGAAATCCGCCTGCTGGATGCCGGTTTCATCCCCGCTGCTACCGTGTACAACCCGCCTGCGCGGAGCAGGCGCCTCCCAAAAAAGATTTATCCGGTCGACACTACACCTGGTGTTTTAATCCGATAGAATAAACCGCCTTTTATTTTAATAGTAGTCGTTTTTCATAAATATTTGTAACTTTGCCTCGAATTTTTATATAATAAAAATCGGATTTTGATTCATGATAAAGCAAAACATTCAGAAATATTCAAAGAGTATTCTTAAAATACTGGCGCTGATTGGTCTGATTTATCTTTTTCTATTGAGCGTGACGTTAATTGGAGAGGTCTTTAAAATGATGGGAAAGGAAACCGCCAAAGCCATCATGCAGACGGTTTCCAATCCTATCCTCGGATTGGTGGTTGGCGTTTTCACCACCAGCCTGGTTCAGAGCTCGTCACTTACAACTTCCCTGGTGGTTGGTCTGGTTGCCGGACAGGTTTTGACGATCGACCTGGCAATTCCCATCATCATGGGTGCCAACATCGGAACCAGTGTTACCAACTTGCTGGTATCTATCGGTCACATCACTCGTTCCGAAGAATTTGAACGCGCTTTGAGCGCCAGCATTGTCCACGATTTCTTTAACGTTTTATCGGTTTTGGTCATTTTTCCGTTACAATATTTCTTTAATGTAGTCGGGAAAACCGCCGAATTCGCATCGGGATTTTTTGTAAATATCGGTGGGCTAAAAATGGTTAATCCCCTGAGTACCATTTTAAAACCCGTCGCAAAAGCTATTTTGAACCTTTTCCCAAATTATCCCTGGATTGGGATAATCATTGCATTTATCCTGCTGTTTGTCGCACTCCGCTATATTGTCGTCATCATGAAATCGCTTGTCCTTAAAAAAATTGAGGTGTTTTTCGATCAATATATCTTTAAAACGACATTGCGGGCATTATTTTTGGGAATGCTCTTTACGGCATTGGTTCAAAGCAGCTCGATTACTACGTCCCTGGTCGTTCCTCTGGCAGCCGCCGGGGTATTGAGCCTGAAAAAAATCTTTCCCTACGATCTCGGGGCTAATATAGGAACTACGATCACCGCTTTTCTGGCTTCCCTTGCTACGAATAACGCCGATGCAGTGACAATTGCCTTTAGCCATTTTATATTTAATGTCATGGGTATTATGATCTGGTTGCCATTGAAGCGGGTGCCGATTTCCATGGCGGTGGTTTTTTCCAAATGGTCTGTTCGTCACCGCTGGGTTCCGCTGGTTTATATTTTATTGGTTTTCTTTTTAATACCATTACTCTTAATTTTACTAATGAGGTAAGAATTATGTTTAAAAGCTTCATACAAATCTGGAAGAAAAAGGACCTGTCGTCCCAAACGCTTGAAAAATCTTTGATGACGCTCGAGATGGACTATCAAATGTATAAAGAAGCCGTTCGGAGCCTGCGGCACTGCAATGACTCGGACCTGTGTATTGATATTTACGAGACCGATAAACAGATCAACAAGTCTGAGCGTGATATTCGTAAAAAAGTGCTTACGCACCTGTTAATGTTCGATAAAGCCGAAATCCCTGCCGGTCTTGCCCTTGCCAGTATCGTTATTGATATTGAACGGATTGGCGATTATACAAAAAACATCGCTGACCTTGCGCGCCTGCACCCCGAAAGACTTAACGGCGGGAAGCATGAGAATGATCTTCAAAATATTGAAAAGCGAATTGATGAATTCTTTCAGTTAACCCTTGAGGCTTTTCCGGAATCGGATATAGAATTAGCCCGTCAGGTGGTAAAAGGTTACAGAAAAATCTCCAAAAAATGTACCCTGATAAGCATATCACTGATTAAAGGTGAGGGCGAATTTAATGTCGCTGACGCCGTAACTCTTGGGTTATACCTGCGATTCCTTAAAAGGGTCGCCGCACACTTGTTTAATATTTGCACAAGTATCGTAAACCCATTTCATAGAATTGGTTTTTCAGAAAAGAAAAATGAAGTATAAGGTGTTAAATTGTCAATTAAAGTAACAAAAAGAAGCGAAGACTATTCCCGCTGGTATACTGATGTAGTTCAAAAAGCTGAACTTGCCGATTACGGCCCGGCAAAAGGCACCATGGTTATCCGCCCTTACGGGTACGCAATTTGGGAAAACATCCGCAATATTGCCGATCGAAAGTTCAAAGAAACCGGTCACGTAAACGCCTATTTTCCGCTACTCATTCCCGAGAGTTTTATGAAAAAAGAGGCTGAACACATTGAAGGGTTTGCTCCGGAATGTGCCGTCGTAACCCACGGCGGTGGAAAAAAACTCGACGAACCGCTTTACATTCGACCTACTTCCGAAACGATTATCTGGTCCATGTATAAAAAATGGATCAACTCCTATCGTGACTTGCCGTTATTAATCAATCAGTGGGTCAATGTTGTCCGCTGGGAGATGCGGACTCGCCTGTTTCTCAGAACCACGGAATTTCTATGGCAGGAGGGCCACACCGCCCATTCCTCTTATGAAGAAGCTGAAGAAGAAGCCCGCAAAATGATCGAAATCTACCGGCAGATTGCCGAGGATTACATGGCTATGCCTGTTTATGTCGGAAAAAAAACCGACGCCGAGAAATTCGCCGGCGCTGTCTATACATATACCATTGAGGCTATGATGGGAGACAAAAAAGCCCTTCAATCCGGCACTTCCCACAATCTCGGGCAAAATTTTGCCAAAGCTTTTAACGTCACTTTTCTATCCAAAGAAAATAAACAGGAATATGTTTATGCTACCAGCTGGGGCGTCAGCACGCGCCTGGTTGGCGGCGTTATCATGGCTCACGGTGATGACAAAGGATTAATATTACCCCCTAAAATAGCGCCTTATCAGCTGGTAATCATTCCTATCTGGAGAACCGCCGAGCAAAAAATACTGTTACTCGAAGAAGTTGCCAAAATTACCCATCAATTTAACAAAGAAGACGTTCGTTATATTATTGATGATAATGAGCAGACGTCTCCCGGATGGAAATTCAACCAGTGGGAGATGAAGGGCGTGCCCCTGCGGATGGAAATCGGTCCCAAAGATCTGAGAATAACCGGGTCGTGCTGGTGCGGCGCGACACCGGTGAAAAACAATTTATCTCAACAGAGAATCTGTTCTCCGTTATTACCGGATTGCTGGAAGAGATCCAGAATAGTTTGTTTCAGCGCGCTCTTGAATTCAGAGACCGGAATACCCATGAAGTTGATAATTATGCTGATTTCAAAAAGATCATCGAAAGCGGTGGCTTTGTAAAAGCATTCTGGGCAGGCGACGGTCAAATGGAAGCAATGATTCAGGAAGAGACCAAGGCAACTATACGCTGTATCCCCTTTAAACAGGATCGGCAGGGCACCTGTTTTTATACAGGTAAACCATCCGAAACAATTGCCATATTTGCCAAGTCATATTGATTCTTTGACTTAGACGGACAGGGAACAGCTTCTTTCTGATAATTATTGACTGGTAACCACATTTAAAAATGTAATTTGCGTTTACGATATGGCAATCATCAAGACAGAAGCTCTCGTCCTCAGAACTATTCCCTTTCAGGATACCAGCTGTATAGTCAAATTGTTTACAAGGGCACAAGGTAAGATTAGTGTAATAGCCAAAGGTGCCCGACGCCTTAAAAGTAGTTTGAGAGGCTATCTGGAACCCTTGAATTATATTGAGACAATATATTATTATAAAGCTACCCGGGACATTCAGACCCTCACTAAAGTGGACCTGTTACAAGCGTTGTTTACCAACACAACTGACGTCGAGAGCAGTATTTTCGGGCTGGCGTCTCTTGAATTAATTGATCGCGTGGTCCATGATCACCAGCATGATGCGGAAGTATTCGATTCCGTCGTTCAAACCCTGAAGACAATGGATCGCCATTCTGATAATTGCCGGGTTTTGTTTATTCACTTTATTATCAGTGTCGCCGATATATTGGGTTATAGATTCGAAACAGAATACTGTTCCCGATGTAAAAACAGATTGTCATCTGCAATTTACAATTCCGGAACAGGGCAACTCGTTTGTCAATCCTGCGGGAGCTATTTGTCCAATCCATATAAATTAACCGAAAGCGATCTGCGGTTTCTTAACAATCTTCAACAGTCTTCACCGGAAACCGTAATAAATCCGGTGACACCGCCCGCCAGTCCGGATCGAACTATCTATTATATGTTGCTGGCGTATCTTGCTTATCATATAGATTATCCCCTTAATCTTAAAAGTTTATCAATATTATCTGAATTATCACCATAGGATTTGTTATGCGGTATTATAACCAACCGAGATACTCAAGGTATGGGAATCAGTTTTTCAGGCTGCGTCTGTTTAGCGGAGCGGTAAAGAATATCATCATTGCCAATATTGTGGTTTTTGTGATAATGTTTGTTTTAGGAGCCGAACGGTTTTTCCTTTTTAATTTTGGTCTGGTTCCCAAATTCGTCTGGAGCCGTGGATTTGTTTGGCAACTCTTTACATATATGTTCATTCATGGCGGGTTCGGGCATATCTTCTGGAATATGTTTGTGCTCTGGATGTTCGGCACAGAAGTCGAAACCTATCTCGGCAGGAAGGAATTCTACAAATTCTATTTTCTGGCGGGTATCGGATCGGGATTAATCACGCTGCTGTTCAGTCTGAATTCAACGATTCCCGTAGTCGGCGCCAGTGGTGCGATTTACGCCGTTCTGGTAGCTTTTGCACTTCTTTTTCCCAACCGGGAAATCTACCTCTATTTTCTCTTTCCCATCAAAGCGAAATATTTTGTATTAATCATGGCCGTAATAACCTTCTTTTCCACCTTTTCAGCCGGCGGTAGTAATATCAGTCACCTGACCCATCTCGGCGGTCTGCTGATCGGCTATCTCTATCTGCGCCGCCCTCGTCTCTTGGCACAAATTCGTTTTAAATTACCTAAAATAAACCTCCTCAATTCCATCGGAAACTTTCTCCACCGTTTCTTCAAAGTCAGAAGGGTTGCCAAAAAACGCCCGTCTCAGACGCCAACTCGCCGCGATTACGATACCGATATCACCATGCATGAAGAACTCGACCGTCTGTTGGATAAAATAAGTAAAAAGGGATACGAAAGCCTTTCCAGCCAGGAAAAACAGACCCTTTCTCTGGTTAGTGAGTATTTTGCTAAAAAGAACGACTCAAAAAATTAGAACCCCGGTTAATTCCTTCGTTTTGTTGGAGTAATGGAGTGATGGAGTAGTACGCATTGCAGCGTTCCAAAACTCTGTTTGAATATCGAGTAAGTTGATAACTCCTCAATGCCGCCGACTCATACCGATTATGATACAGGAAAAACCACGAACTACACTTATTTCACTAATTAGTTTTAACCAGCGCCGCAGACGACCGAAGTATTTTATTCGTGGTAAAAACCTTGCGAAGGTTCGGTAAGATAAGCGTTTGTACTATAATGAACAAGCCTTCACAACGATGAGGGAGTTGCAGAGCAAGAGTCTTGCAAGCAGAATAATATTTGCACCTCAGGCCATCTTGGCTGAGGCTTATTCAATAAACCTTTTACATTTTACTATTGACCAATTCTTTGCTATTCATTACATTTACTCATTGTTAACAATGAGTTATTGAAATGAAATGGCAAGACTTCCTCGAACGGTTCGGCAACGAGATTATCTTTGAATCCGGCAGTATCGCTGTTGGAGAGGCAAAAAGCCGCAACATTCAGAATAGATTATACCAGTGGGTGTTGCAAGGCAAGCTCATTCAACTCCGAAGGGGCATTTATACATTTTGCGAGCCATATCGAAAAGAAGCACCATCGAGTGAATTGATTGCAAACAAGCTGGTATACCCGTCATATATTTCACTGACTTATGCTCTCTTTTTTTACAATCTCATTCCGGAAGGAGTCTTTACGGTTACAAATGTCACGACTGACCGCGGGCAATATTTCACCAATCCGTTCGGAAGATTCCGTTATCATCATATCAGCGCAGATTATTTCTGGGGGTATTATCTCCTGGATCAGGGATCGTATCAAATTTCGATTGCCTACCCTGAAAAAGCTATTCTTGATTTTTTCTACTTCCTGAAAGGTGAAACAACTTCTGACAGAATTGCAGAAATGAGGTTTCAAAACCTGGAGCAACTTTCGGCAGAAAGAATGATCGGTTTTCTCAGAAAGTTCAATCGTCCTAAGCTATATCGAATAATGCAGTTGGCGCCCTTTAATAAATTTATCAAATAAGATACGTTTTGGATTTCCCATGAAACAACACGCTATCGAGATTGCGAAACACGCTCCAATAGGATTCCATCGACAAAACCTGTTGAGAGAATATCTGCAAGCCGAGATTTTATATGCAATGCAGCGATCGGGCGCTTTTCTGAACCTCGCTTTTATCGGCGGCACAGCCCTGCGGTTTTTATATCAACTTCCCCGATATTCTGTTGATCTAGATTTTTCTCTTGAAAACACCCGGAATTACGATTTCCCGAGACTTGTCAAAAAAATTGAATCCCGATTGATCAAAGCCGGATATAGATTTTCATCAATAGCAAAAATTGATCGCATTGTACAATCCATGACTGTAAAATTTGAAGAGCTGTTACAGGAAACCGGTTTAGCTGCTCAATCAAATCAAAAACTATCCATCAAAATTGAAATCGACTGCAATCCTCCCGCGGGCGCTGACACCGATTCCACGATTATCCGCAAACACTTCTTTTTACACTTGTGGCACCATCATATCTCTTCCCTGTTTTCAGGAAAAATACACGCCCTACTGACCCGTAAATGGACAAAAAGCAGAGATATTTACGATTTGATCTGGTATCTCACTTTACCAAATAAAATAGAGCCCAATTTTACTCATCTGAATAATGCGCTTGTGCAGACCGGCTGGAAAGAACAGCCGTTGACGCCGCAAAACTGGAAGATGTTCATCGCTGACTATCTAAAAAAACTGGAATGGGATAGTGCCATCAATGACGTCCGGGATTTCCTTGAGAATCCTGAAGATGCGGATTTGCTGGATCGAAATAACGTGATGAAATTATTGGCGTAATTACAATTATAAACCACGAATTTCACTAATTACACTAATTAGTTTTAACCAGTGCTGTAAATTACTGAAGTTGAAAAGCCCTAAAGCTGCCGACAAACACCGATTATGATACCGAAAAAAACACGAATTTCACTAATTACACTAATTAGCTTTAATCAGTGCTGTAAATTCAGAACTTCTGACTTATCGCAGATTATTCTGTCTCTAATTTTTGCAATAATAATAATCGATGCAGCATAATCTAAAAATCTATCAGATAATCCTTCAGAATTCACAGCACACATCCTTATT
>JAGHBC010000095.1 GCA_021161185.1 Fidelibacterota bacterium | reverse complement strand
GATTGAAGATAAAAAAAAGATTAATCCAGTATAGAGAATTGCAGGAATTTTATATTTTAGATTCATATTTATATCACTCGTTCATAATTCTTTAATATTCCGGGAATCAGGTTCAACAGATCACCGGCAACCATTCCGCGAACACCATATTCTTCCCGTCCAAGATCACCTGCCAGTCCGTGAAGAAATACAGCCGCCATTGCAGCCTCGAAGGAATCCATTTTTTGAGCGCGAAAGGCTGCTATCATTCCTGTCAATACATCTCCGGTTCCGCCGGTTGCAAGCGCCGCATTTCCCGTACTATTAACGCCAACTCTTCCGTCGGAACTAACAACAATTGTCGGTGCACCCTTTAATACAAGTGTACAGGGATATTTTTTGACAAACTCCCGCACAATATCTATAATATTACTCCTGATTTTCACAATATCTTCGCCAGTCATCAGTGAAAATTCACCAAGATGAGGCGTTAAAATCGCATCATTAAGGGAGTTAATCAGACTAAGGTTATCTTTAAAAACTCTCAATCCGTCGGCGTCGATGATCACCGGTTTGGTTTGAGACTGAAGTAAAGCCGTTCCAAATTCCTGCACCGATTGACAATTGGACACACCGGGTCCAAAAACGATAACGTCACTCCAACCAATTCGCTCACCGGCAACAGATAAGGAGTCGAGACAAAAAGTATGGTTTTTCGATTCAGGAAGTGGCAGGGACAATGTTTCTGTTGATTTGATTTCAATAATATGATTGAGACTTTCCGGAATTGCATTGATAGCTAACCCCGCCCCACTCCGCAAACATGCCATAGATACCAAGGAAGCCGCTCCTGTCATCCCCGGTGAGCCGGCAAATATCAAAACCTTACCCTGCTGATGTTTATATGTATCATCAGGGATTACCGGCAAAAGCGGTTTTATGATATTTTTCTCAATAAGAAATGTCTCCTGCTCGAAAATCTTAAAGGCTTCCACCGGATAATTCAAATCTACCAGAATAATATCACCCGCCATTCTTTTCCCAGGCTGAAACAGCAACCCTCGCTTCAAAAACCCCATCGTTACGGTTTTGGTTGCTTTAACAGCAGAACCACCAACCTGACCCGTGTCACCGGCGATTCCGGATGGTATATCAATTGATATAACCGGTCTTTTGGCAGTATTAATCAAATTAATCAGATCTTTTATCACTCCGTGTACTTCACCCCGGAATCCGGTTCCTAATAAGGCATCTATGATCAAATCAGTCTGGGCAATCTGTTTTTGGGAGGGAATGCCCTGTGAGGTGAGTATCGGTTTAATGTTTATCCGCTTAGAATTGCATTTTTCAAAATGATATCTTGCGTCGCCTTTGATTTTCTCCGGCTCTCCTGCCAGCCAGATATAAACAGTCGCTCCCCAGTCTGCGAGTTTTCGGGCAGCTACAAACCCATCGCCACCATTATTGCCGGTACCGCAGAAGATATCAATTTGACTGCCGGGAACATCTCTCAACATTTTTTTTGCTTTGATGGAAACAAAATCGCCTGCCCGCTGCATAAGATCAATGCCGGAGATACCGATTTTATCTATTGTAAAACGATCCACCTGCTGTGCTTCAAGATTTGTGAAAATATATTCTTTCATTTTAGCTACTTTTATTTTTCAAACTTTCTTTGTTATTGTACTGCTAAAATACTGCTTTTAAAAATAAAAAGAAATCCTTATTCATGCAATGTCCATTCCAAATGAAAAAAGGGTGAGATTTTTCCCACCCTTCCGTATTTTAAAAATCATATTAGTTCTATTGTACTGTTTTTAACTCATAATCTGCAACTGGCTTCCATTTCTGATCCTTGGTCGCCATCTGGAAAGCTTGCCGGGCTGCGGCACGATTTCCTAGGCATCTTTCAGCAATCCCCAGTTCGATTAGGGCCGGCGCCCAATTTGGTTTGATTTTCAAGGTTTTTTGGGCAATTTCTCTGGCTTTATCACATTTCCCGGTCTTATTATATGCCTGAGAAAGACGGTAATAGCTTTTAACATCTCTAGGATTTAATTCAACGGCTTTACTCAAACTTGTAATGGCAGTACTGAATTTTTCCTGCAGAATATAAATAGCCCCCATACTGGCATAAGCAGAGGCTTCATTGGGCTCCAATTTAATTACATGCTTATAAGCGGGAATTGCATCATCGTATCTTCTAGTTTTATAGTTAATCAGTCCGATATTTTTCCAGGCATCAAGGTATTCGGGATCAAGCTCGGTTGCCTTTCCAAATGCATTTAAAGCTTCCGGTACTTTATTCATTCCCGCGTATACCTTGCCTTTAACGAGATGAGCTTTGGGATATTCAGGGTCTAACTGGATACTTTTATTAATAGCCTGAAGCGCTTCGGGCATTTTTTTATCCTCTAAATAAACAATAGCAATATAGTAGTAGGCCAGCGGGTCATTCGGGTTTAAACTAATAGCCTGTTTAAACTTCTCTAAGGCTGCACCGTAGCTTTTACGCTGCATTAATTGCGTACCATCAACAATATACCGACGTGTCAGAGATTCAAACTCTTTTTTATAATTTTCATTTTCGGGATCCATTTCAATTGCTTTACCAAAGTATTCGGCAGCCCCCTCAAGATCATTTAATCTTACAAGCACCCGTCCCAGATTCACATAGGCGTCAACGAAATTCTTATTTTCGTTGATTAACTCAAGGTAAACTTTCTTAGCGCCTTCGTAATCGGCATTGGTATAAAGGCGTGATCCTTCAGTCAATTTGCTGGCAAAGGCAGCCATTTCATTCCGGGCTTTTCGATAGTCAGGATTGCTAAGATCAAGCTCAATAGCCTTATTGATCAGCTCTTTGGCTTTATTAAGATCACCAAGTTTGAAATAGATCTTACCAAGCAGGAAAACGGCACCTGAATAATCAGGATCACTTTCAACCATCGGTTCAACGATAGCTTTCGCTTCCAGATATTTCCCGGCTTCAAATAAATTATTTGCTTCGATAAGTCCGTTCTGAGCCCATATCGTAATGGAAATCAGAAGGAGAACCAAAATGATCTTCGGAAAATTAGTGCTATTCAACAATTTCATATTTTTTCTCCGTCTTTTTCATGTTGCCCTTGTGCCGAAGACGGGACTCGAACCCGTACAGGCTAGTGCCCACATGGCCCTCAACCATGCGTGTCTACCAATTCCACCACCTCGGCGATTAATCATCATTTAAAAAGCAAATCTCGATTGAAATTACGGATTTACTCTTGTACCGGAGTTTTTCCGTTATCTTCCGCTTCAAAAGTTCCTTCAGGAACCGGGAGATTCGCAGAAGGCACGACCCGCCGGTCTGCTTCCCGTTTAATAATACTCGTCGGTTCGCCTCTTGGAACAGACATTATGCCTATTAAAATTGATATCGCCATAAACGCGACAGCAAGACCGGTGGTCATTTTTGATAAAAATGTCGCAGCGCCCCGTCCGCCAAACAATGAGCTGCTACTGGCACTGCCAAATGTGCCGGAAAGTCCGCCGCCTTTACTGGATTGCATTAAAATTGTCAGTATCAGTAAAACCGCTACCAATACATGAACGATAATTAGAAATGTATACACTATTTCTCCTGTTCTTCTAAATATTCTTCCACTATTTGTGTAATTGACAAAAATTGATCTTCAACCAGACTCGCACCACCTACTAAAAAACCATCGATATTATCGGCTTCTATCAATTCTCTGGCATTACCCTGCTTAACACTGCCACCATACAAAATTACAATGTTTTCTGCCAACTTTCCATTAAACTGTTCAGCGACCATAGTCCTGATTTCCCGGTGAGCCTGAGATGCCTGTTCCCGTGTCGCCGTAACCCCCGTACCAATTGCCCAGACGGGTTCATAAGCAATCACACAATTCCCCATCTGTTCCGCCGTAATATTCGCAAATGCGGCGGTATATTGCCTTTTCAGCACTTCCACAGTCTGACCGTTCTGTCGTTCGTTAAGTTTTTCGCCTACACAAAGAATCGGCTTCAAACCGGCGTTTAGTGCGGCAAGAAGTTTTTTATGAATCTGCTCATCGGATTCCTTGAATATATGTCTGCGCTCTGAATGACCAAGGATAACATATTTACAGGACGTCGATTTCAGCATATCAGCCGAAATTTCTCCGGTAAATGCGCCGGAGGGTTCATAAAACATGTTTTGCGCACCAAGATTTATTCCGGTTCCACTCAGGATTTCACTAATGTTAAAGAGCGAAGTAAAAGGCGGGCATAATATAATGTCGGTATGCCTGATATTCAACAGGTTTTTCGACAAACGATCGGCGAAAAGAATGGATTCCTGAACATTTTTGTTCATCTTCCAGTTTGCAGCTACAATATAGCGTTTCATAGGTATCCTATTTTTTTGAAATTAAATTAATCGGAACAAGTTCAAGACCACTAAGCAATTCAAGAGAAGCGCCGCCTCCCGTTGAAACATGCGTTACCTGATCCTGTAAGTTTAACTTCTTCAAAGCAGCGGCGGAATCTCCCCCGCCAACAACCGTAATTGCACCTTTGGCAGTAATTTCGGCTAACTTTCTGGCGATGGATTCCGTACCGGTTGAAAATTGCGGAATTTCAAATATACCCAACGGACCGTTCCATAATACCGTTTTGCTTTCTTCAAGAATGTTGGAAAATATCATCGATGTTTCCGGACCAATATCAACACCCATTTTATTGCCGGAAATATTTTTGTCTGCAACTACACATATTTCAGCATCTGCGGAAATTTCCGTTACGATAACAATATCAACCGGCAGATAAACCTTGCAGCCAAATTTTTTAGCTTTTTCTAATATTTCCCGAGCTAGGTCAACTTTATCTTCTTCGAGAAGTGATTTTCCGATCTCATAGCCTTTGGCTTTAAGAAAAGTATAGACCATACCGCCACCTATCAGAATGTTATCAACCTTACCAAACAGTTTTTCAATAATTTCAATCTTACCCGTCACTTTAGCGCCACCTAAAATTGCAGTATAGGGTTTTTGGGGATTTTCGAGACAATCATGCAAATAATGTAATTCCTTCTCTAACAAATATCCGGCGGCACGTATATCAAAATGTTCGGCTACGCCCGCCATAGAGGCATGGACTCTATGACTGGTACCGAAAGCATCATTGACATAAATATCGGCTAATTCAGCCAGCTGTGCCGAAAACTCCGGGTCGTTTTTGGTTTCGGCTTCATAAAATCTCAAATTTTCAAGTAACAATACTTCACCCTCTTTTAAAGAAGACACTATATTTTTTACTTCAGTGCCAATACAATCAGGAGCAAAATAAACGTTATTATCAATGAGCTGATTTAGCCGGTCGGCAACCGGCTTCAAACTATATTTCGGATCTTTCTTCCCCTTCGGACGCCCCAGATGAGACATTAAAATCACTTTTGCGCCATCGCTTAAAAGTTTATTTATCGTGGGCAGAGCCGCACAAATACGAAAATCATCCGTAACCTGCTGTTCGTCATTTAAGGGAACATTAAAATCTACCCGAACTAATACTCTTTTACCTTTTAATTCTAAGTCATCAATTGTTATTCGTGCCATATTTCACCTTTCATTATGATTATCAGATAACCTGCGATTTTACTTTATTTACTGATATTATTCAAGTAAAAATTAATGCATTTAATACCTTTTCTGTTTGACTACCCAAAAATGCATTTGATACTTTCTAAGTTATTGATTTAACAAGTGTATCTACGGTATATTAAAGATAGAAATCGGAATAGCGGCGATGTAGCAACCTTTAAAATGTAGGAATATGATAAACTATTTTTAAACGCTGAGATGCAAAGTTAGCAGAGTTTATATTATTAATAATTAAGTTCTTACCTTTGCTTTCTCTGCGTCTTTGCATTAAACTTTTGACTTTTTACAAAATCACTACGATATTTTATCTGATTTATTTCAGAATATTTTTAATAACCTCAGCGCCATCAGCGCAATTGCCGTTGCAAGCACAAGACGAATAAGCTTCTCGCCTCCTTTAACAGACGCTTTGGCACCCCACCAACCCCCCAGAGCAT
>JAGHBC010000012.1 GCA_021161185.1 Fidelibacterota bacterium | reverse complement strand
CGCTAAGTTAGGCATGGCCAGCAGTGACGCCACAATCCTGGAAGTTACAACAGCTGGTACTGACTCTAGCTTTGTAATAAAAGCAACCGGCACATCAGAAGGCGTTGAAGTAGAAGCTACAATCGGTATAGATGGCGTAGTTGGATCACCTACAATCACCAAGCCATAATTCTTTTGAGTTGCTGAACAATTTACCGGTCAGGGCTGCGCAGGGATAGCTGCCGGTCTTGACCGGTTTTTTCCGAGACAGGACAATCGATGGAGTCTTTTCGCTATATAGCAATTAATCCGCAAGGTCGGCGGGTTAAGGGAGTTATTGAGGCGGATAATAAAAAAGAAGCCAAAAAATCGCTCTCCGTTTTAGCAAAGAAAAGGGGGCTGAAAATTGAAAACCTTCAGAAGAAGGTTACCTTTATTTATAACGTTAAAAAGAGTGGCAAGACTGCGCTAAAGGGTGAGCAAAAGGCGTTTTCAAAAGAGGATCTACGGCAAACTTTTGAACGCTTTGGCTACACTGATATCCGTATTCAACCGAAATTATTTGATTTCAAAGGCAAGGTGCCGAGCCAGGAGGTTACAAACTGGTTGCGGTTATGCGCCGATTTATTGAAGGAAAATCTGCCCTATAATGAGATTTTGAATTTGCTGGTAGAAGATACAAGCAATAAGCGGATGCGGGAGACGATCAGGGAAATTAATAAAGATTTAAAAGAGGGCAAAGAGGGCGATGAAGTATTTTCCAAACATCGGGGTGTTTTTGGAAAATTTCCCGCCTATATGCTTGCGGTTGCATCCACCAGCGGTAACATGCAGGTCGTTTATGAAAGCACGGCGAAGTTCATGGAGCGGGACCAGGAATTCAAACGGAATATGCGCAAAACTCTTGTTATGCCCTTTATCACCCTGGGCGCCATCATTTTGGTAATCGCCTACTATGTGATGTCGATTTTTCCGGCAACAGCCAAGATGTTCCTGAAATTTGGCAAAGAATTACCGCCGATGACGGCTAAAACCATGGCAGTCAGCGACTTTCTGTTAGCTTACTGGTGGTTGATTCTTTTAGCAATTGGAATTCCCGTTGGGCTCTTCATCGCCTGGTTTCGAACGCCCAAAGGCAAATACTACAAAGACAAGTATATGATAAAAATACCCGCTATCGGGGAACTCCTGCATAAGACGAGTATTGAAATATTTGCAAGAGTTTTCTATTCTTTATACAGCGGTTCCGGAGAAAATGTGCGCGTTATTCAAATTGCCGCCGAAGCCTGCCGGAATTCCTACATGGAAAGCCAGATTAAAAACATATCGATCCCCCTGATGTTAAAGGAGGGCAAGGGCATCGTGGAAGCTTTGGAAGCCTCGGGGGTTTTCACCAGCACGGCGATTTCCCGTTTCCGTTCGGGGGCGGAATCGGGTGCGTTAAAATCCAATGCCTTACAGTTAGCAAATTATTATGAAGCGGATACTTCGTACCGCATGGAAAAAGTCATAAATATTATTAATTTATTTGTAACGACCATTATTACGGTGGCGATGTTATTTATTACGGTAGTTTCTTCCGAAACGTCGATAATGTAATTCCGAATAGGGAAAGTGGGATAAATGGCGAGGCGAATTGGTGACATACTCCTTGAAAAAGGAATAATAAGCCCCAACGTTCTCAAAAAAGCGCTGGAAATCCAGAAGGGAGAACGTATAAAGTCGCGCCGACCTGTGGGACAGATTTTATATGAAGACCTCGGTATAGACCGACATGCGGTTTTACATGAATTGGCTGAGATATTTGTCATCCGTGAATTAGATATCAATCCCGATGGTCTCTCAGATGAGCAGCTCGAGTTCATTTCGGGGCTTTTAAATGAAATCGATGACAACCTTCGCTCCGAATTAATCCAGGTCAAAATGTTGCCCTACAGTATCAGTAAGAAAAATGGGCAGACGGAGTTGACCCTGATTACAGCCGATCCGGCAAACCCAAACTTAAAAACCATAGCAGATCAATTACCTTATCGCAATTATGAAATTGTATATACACGTCTTGAATTAATTGACGCCCTGATTGATAAATTATTGAAACGTCAGAATGAGTTTCTCAGTCTGATTGACGAAATTGAATATGAAGAAGAGGAACAAGAAGAGGCGGAAATTGATGAAGAAGCGCTCGATGCCGAAATCAACCAGAGTGCGCTGACGACTTTAGTAGAGGGAGTCCTGGTAGAAGCCGTCCGGCAGGGCGCCAGCGATGTGCATATTGTTCCACTGCCCGGTAATCAGACGGATTTTCGATTTCGTCTCGATGGAAAACTACAAAGTTGGTACGTACAGAAAGGTGTAAAACCGGAAGCTATCGCCGCTGTGTTCAAAGATAAAACCCGGAATGTGGACCGCTTTGAGAGAGACTGCGCCCAAGATGGTTTTATTCAGAAAAAAGTAGACGGATATTTGATTCGGTATCGGGTATCTATCATACCCATCGTCGGATCCGAATTCGACCGACGCCTGGAAAGTATCGTCATTCGTATTCTGGATGATCGGAAAGTAATCACCGATTTGAAAAAACTCGGTTTACAAAAGCAGGCGCTGGCTGATTTTCATCGGGCAATTACCAAACCATCGGGAATTGTGATCATTACCGGTCCAACCGGTAGCGGCAAAAGCACAACTCTTGTGGCTGCTCTGTATGCTGTTATCACACCGGACAAGTGCGTTCTCACGGTAGAAGAGCCGGTAGAATATCTGATCCAGGGAGCGCGGCAGCTAAAGATCAGCAACAAAATGACTTTTGATAATGCAATGCGGGCGATTCTGCGACATGACCCGGATATTGTCCTGGTTGGTGAAATTCGGGATCTTACCACTGCCAGTATAGCTATGAAATTGGCTAATACCGGTCACCTTACCTTTTCCACGTTACACACAAACGATGCACCGAGCGCCGTTTCCCGGCTTTTTAAAATGGGGATTGAACCATTTTTAATTGCCTATTCTGTAAATATCATCATGGCTCAGCGCCTCGTGCGGCGGCTCTGTCCGCATTGTAAACAGCCAATCGATGATCTGGACAAGGAGGCTGCCCTGAAATTGGGATTTACTGAAGAGGAACTTCGAAACACGACAATATATAAAGCGGTCGGCTGCGATAAATGCCGGGGCGGTTACAAAGGCCGTTCCGCAATCATGGAAGCTCTCTATTTCACAAAGGAAATTCGCGAGCTCATCATCACAGCGGGTGAGAAAATAGACGAGGAAGCAATCCGGGAAGCAGCCATAAAAAACGGAATGCTGACCCTGCGAGCATCCGGAAGAGAACGTATCAAAGAAGGAGTTACTACGATCGAAGAAATAGCGGCAATAACGGTCGAGGATTAAAAAAGCTATGGGAAAAGCAGAATTGCTGATTTTACTCGGAGCAATCGTAATCTGGGGAATTTTTACGTTATCTGTAAACAAGGCGCGCTTCAACAATGAAGTCAGTATTATGCAATCGCAATTTGAAATCAGCGCCGTGGGAATTGCGAATTCATACTTAGAAGAAGCCAAATCAAAAGCATTCGACGAAATATTACTCGGTAGTTCAACACCGTCTACACTCCCGGATGAATTCACGGCGCCGGGCAATCTGGGTATTGATACGGGCGAAATCTATCCGAATTTTGATGATATTGATGATTTCCATAATTATACCATATCCGATACCAGTGCCGAGGGATTTGTCTATACGGTTTCGATAACTGTCGGATACGTCGCTACAAGCGACTTTGATAACTTTTCGACTATCCGCACTTTCTATAAACGGATGAACGTTACTATTTCCAGCCCGGATTTATCAAATAATTTAAACCTGAGCAGAATCTATCCTTATATAGGTTAAAATATGTTTGACATAGAATTGACAGGAACATTTCTAATTGCCGGTATTTTTATCCTGAGCATATTGGGTATGAATTTCCAGTTGTTAGAGACCAGTGCGCTGAACAATATGCAGACAATGGCTCAGGAAAATATAGCCGAGGTCGCCTCAATAATAGAATTTGACCTTAGAAAAGCCGGTTGCGGCGTGCCGGACACAATCACGGCAATTTTGGCGATTTCCGATACTACGATTCGATTTTTAGCGGATATCGATCAAAACGGCACACCCGACACTATAAACTATCGCTTGAGTAGCAGGACTGATGCCGCCAGCACAGAGAATCCCAACGACCGCTATCTCTATCGTTCGGTAAACGGCAGCGAAAATGACGTTGCAATTGGATTGACGAACCTCCGCTTTGATTTCTACAATGAGATAGGGAATCCGACAACCAACCTGGACAGCATTCGTACAATCAGGATCGGTTTCAGCGTACAAACTTTATTTGCTTATGATGGACAATATGGCAGCGCCGATTGGAGTAGTCAAATATCACCAAAGAATTTGGGAAATATCTAAATGAAAGTGAAAACTCCATACGATGAGCAGATATCCGAAAAGCAGAAAAATATTCCGGATAAAAGTCTACAGGTGATATCGAAAAATTCAGGGAGTCTTATTTATTTTAACAGACCACCCTTATTTCTGGCTAACTTTCCTAAGAGCGCTGCTGAAAAGTTTTTAGAAATAGGGATTGAGGAAAAGTTTGGCGCCCAGGATGAGATTCTACATAAGGGAGAAGTCGGAAGTTCCCTCTATCTGATTATCGAAGGGTGCATTTCAGTATGGCGACAAGGCGCCAAATTAGCGGAATTAAAAAAGGGTGATGTATTTGGAGAACTTATCCTGTTCCGGGAGCACTATCGAATTGCCTCGGTCCGTGCGGAAGAGCCGACAATAGTTTTACGGTATTCCCGGCATATGCTCATGGACTTTTTCTCTCATCAAGAACAAAAGATCGTGAATCTTCATATGATGAACCTCATCGAAATAATGCGCCAAAAACTGATTGCCGCAAATGAAAAAATTGTGGAACTTGAGCGAAAACTCTTTGAATTGCGCTCATCATAAATTTATTGGCACTATTAATGATTATATAAATTGTTTTAGTTAAACCGGGAATGACTATATGGACGAAGCCTTAATTCAAAAAACACACCAGATAACAAAAATAATTATCGATAAGATGCCGGCAACGCTTTTCGGAATCGAAAGACAGATGTATCTCGCTAAAGCTATTCACGAATTGGATGATAAGGATCGCGGTATTTTACAGATGTTATTACAAGGATTTCTAAATCGAATGAGCGAAATTGAGGCTTCCGATATTGATATGGGATCGCTTGGATGCAGAGGTCAAATATGGTATCGTACCCATGGAGACAAAAAGCCAGACCCACAATTGGGTGAATATAACAATTATGAGATGGATCTGATTTTGTTAAACTCATTAATGGAACGTCAGACAAAAATATTATTCGAGAAGAAGAGCCTCGATTTTTCGTATACGTATGAAGTCCCCGGTAAAAACGAGCCGGTACGTCTACGGGCAAACATATATTTCGACCTTGGAAACATCGGATTGAATATGCGTCTGATTGCCGGTGAAATTCGTCCAATCAGTTCTTATGGTTTTCATCCGAATATTGCCCGGGCGCTGAGCCTTGCACATGTCAAAAAAGGGCTCATTCTGATTACCGGCATTACCGGTTCCGGAAAAAGTTCCACCTTAGATTCCATAGTCGATGCCAATAATAAAAGCGTCGATGCGCATATTGTTATCATCGCCAGCCCGATTGAACACGTACACAGACCTCAGCGCTGTGTCGTACGGCATAGGGAAGTCGGCAGCGATGTATTATCATTTAAAGAAGGGACTATACAGGCTTTGCGGCAGGACCCGGACATTATCATTATTGGCGAGATGCGGGATCCGGAAACAATTGTTACTGCCCTGGAGGTAACGGATAGTGGTCACAAGGTATTTTCAACATTACACACATCCTCTGCCGTGGATAGCATCGACCGGATTATCGGTGAAGTACCTTCGATTGAACAGGATCGGATAAGGGATCGATTAGCCGACGTGTTAACGGTTGTTATATCGCAAAAATTACCGAAGACGATTGATGGAAAACGGGTCCTTGCAAAGGAAATTTTATTCATGACACCACCGATCAGGGCGGCAATAAAAAACAATAATATCGGAGAGATTTACCAGATGCTGCATCAGGGAAGCAGCTTGGGTATGATTACCATGGAACAGGATCTCAAGCGACTCTACGAGCAGAATATTATCTCTTACGAAGAAGCGTTGGCAAATGCTAACAATAAAAAGAGGTTCAAAGAAATTGTCAAATACTCCGTCTAAGAAAGCCCGAAATTCAAACAAGGAGAAAATCCTGGGATTATATAATGACGCCCTGGAGCTGAAAGCAATTTTAGCATCACTCTCGGCAAATAAAATTGTTATTGAATCCATTGATAGTTCCAAACTTCTAAGCCCTTTTAAACAAATCGAAGAAATTTCCGGAGGCGAATCGGAAGATGATTTGGAAAGTCTGAGCGCTGAAGATATTTTCGGCATCTCTGATAAAAGTCGGAAAGGTGAAGAGGCAAATCCATTCGAAGGTCAAGTCAGCGAAGGTGAAGAGGAGACGCCGGTTTCCAATGAGGATGTCTTATTGGCTCTGCTTCGCAGAGTGCCCGCGGAAAAATTCAATATAGCGATTAATTTACCGTCTCCGGTAATGAACACCACTATTCTGAAAAACGGCTACAACAAGCTGAAGAATAATAAAGCGCGAGAAGCTAAAATCCATGCTGAAATAAACCAGCAAATCCACGGAAATGTACCCAAAGATCAGTATGCCTATATTGCCACAGACAAAGATCAATTGTTAGCATTTGGGTATATGGGTGACGTTCCGCTTATTCAGGCCTATGATACAATCCGGGACAGATTAGAACAGAAGCATAAATTTCTGCTTTTGAATCCAAACGAAATTTCTATTCTCAATCTTGTTTGTTACAATTATGCTCCGGGAGAAGATGAAGTAATTGTAATCATAGACATTACCCAGAACGAGAGCCGAATTATCATAACCAAAGGGGGCAAATTCATCCATATGGCCCCAATAATCCGGGAAGGCTCTGCAACCCCCTCTGTTCTGAATACACTCAAAGGCAAATTGCTTTATGAACAGGATATTGGAAATATCCCCGATTTTGATTTATTGGTACTGACCGGTAAGTCGAAACAGCTGGAAGCTAAAGAGTTTTTTCAGAAGAACCTGGGCTTGGAAAATGTTGAATATATCAAATTGAATTCGGAAAAATTTGTTGCAAGTCCTGAAGATGCCGCCAGTTTGCAGAATTTCACGGGAGCATTGGGACTTGTGGTCACAGCATTAAAGAGCAATGAAAAGAATCTCTACAAGGTTGAACTCTTACCGGCGTACGTACAAAAAAGACAGCAAATTTTTAAAATTGCCTGGCATGGTATTTTAATTTTAATCTTGATTCTGTTTGTGCCGATGGCTCTCAATTGGCTCAATAATAGTAAGCGTTATTTAAAAGAAAGTCATGAAAAAGAAGTTGAATTATTAGATAGATCCATCGAAGATCTCAACTGGGTTGAGCCACTCATAGATAGTCTGGTCTTTGAATTGGGCGATCTGCAAGCGGAATATAGTAAACTGGATTCTCTGGCTCGGGGAACAAGGCGAACCACAGTGACAATTGATAAAATTTATCGTGCCGCTCGCGATGTAAATGGAATATGGTTTACCGATGTTAATGTGAAAAGTTCAACCGTCGAAATTAGCGGTTATAGCATTTATCGTAATCGAATTCCCCAATTCATAAAAAGATTTCCCCGGGCAAGCATTGAAAGCATTACGCCAACTGAAATACGGGAGAAGGTTGTATATCAATTCAAGGTCGTCATTGAAAAAATCACCCAAGATGAGAAAGAATTTAATCCGATTGTCGAGTAAATCGAATCAGTTATGGGGGCGGGGATTAAGACGATATACATAGACACTAAGAGATAGGAAAACAATCATGTCCTATGAAATTCGCAATACGCTGATTCTGATACTGATTTTACTGCTCATGTGCGGTGGCGGCTATTTAGGGCTGCATCTCCGGTACGATGAAAAAATCGAGGTTCTGGCACAGCAGATAGAACAGAAGAAAAAAGAATTTTCCAGGCTGGAAGGATATCTTGCCGATCTGGATTACTATTACGAAGAAATCAAGACAAATAAGGAAAGGCTTAAATCCTACCCGAAAATCCTCTTACCCACCACTGAAATTCATCAGACATATCGATACCTGGAATATCTCGATCGTTTGGGAACATTCTTTAATTTCACTTTTGTCCTGTCAGATATCAAAGAAAAAAATGATCATACCGAGGCTGTATATCAACTTAGCGGCGAGGGAAAATTCCCGAAGCTGGCTGCATTTTTTATGCGACTCGAAGAGCTGAAACCGATTTACCGAATTGATAATTTTCGGATGCGTAACAAAGAAGATTTGAATGACGAGAATCTATT
>JAGHBC010000058.1 GCA_021161185.1 Fidelibacterota bacterium | reverse complement strand
GAGAATATCGCGCATATAAAAGAATTTACCGTTGATGGAATAAATTGCCGGTTTATAGTTAATATTTCTAAGAATCGTAATCGGAGTTGAGTTGTTATCACGGTATAATTTTGAATATTCTAGAGATAAATCAATAATTGTAGAATCAAAAAGTTTGAAATCTAAATCATTAATGATATTTTCAATATAATGTTCATATGACTGTTGAATTTCTTTCCGGTAAAATTTTAAAAGTTTTTTTCTCAGTACGGGCATATATTCTTCAAAGGTATAATAATCCTGCAAACCCGGGCTGAGATGCGCGAACTGAACCAATAAGCGATTGCGAGTAATTATTGTATCTAAAATAGTGCGGTCAAAGTAAGTATTGTAGAGAAGTTCGGCGCGATAATAATCCATCTTCCTCTGAAAGTCGGGGGCTTTGTGATAGTTGTTTTTGATGGCGTCATGGATCATTAAACAGCGATCGATAAAAGCGTTTATTTCTGTATGTTTTTCTTCAAAAGAGAGGGGCTTAAAGCGGTGTCGGGGAATAAATTCATAAAATTCCTCTAAAGTAAACCAACTTCTGTTAATTTTCAGAAAGTTTTGAGTATCGATATTTTCACAGGAGAAAACAAAGATAAAAAAGAAAAGCAAAAAGTATTTTAGTTTATCCATTTATAGACATCCTGTTAAAACGTTATAAATTAAGTTCGGCTTCAAGTAGATACAAGAACTGTTTTATCGAAGCAATGGGGTTGTCTTTAGAATAAAAGAGGATAAAGTGGAGTTCTTTACTTGGGATAAATTTATATGAAAGATTTACAGAAGCAGCTGTTTCTTTTAATGTTGTCAGAAGCACAAAGGTGTTTTTAAATGGGTGATTATTATTGAAAAACAAGCCACAATGGTTTTTATCAAAAATTATTTTTTCGATCCCGGTTCTGATGCAATAGTATTTGATAGTCGTCATATCAAAAAGATATTCACCCTCTAACGGCAGTCGTCCGAATATATCAATTACTTCTGATCGTACCTGGTGGAGATCTTTAATTGTTTTCACGGCACTCAATCTTTTATAATAGTGTAGCCGCAACGATTCCGAAGATATGTAGGATTCGGGGAAAAACGCAGGGAAGGGAAAGGTAATTATGGGTTCTTCGGCTGGAGGTGGTGTTTGTTCTTGAGTCATGGGGTTTTTAACTTTATTTATCGAGTTTTGCAATATTTTGAGGAAAAGATCATATCCGATAGCATGCAGGTTTCCGCTTTGCTCTAAGCCAAAAACATTTCCGGAACCGCGAATTTCAAGATCTTCGAGAGCTATTGAATAGCCGGAGCCCAAAGAGGTGTGACGCTGAATAGTCTGAAGCCGTTTAATCGCTTGTCGCGATAAGCGTGTTGGCTTTGATACAATCAGGTAGGCGTACGCCTTACGATTCTGGCGACCAACCCGACCACGGAGCTGATATAACTGAGAAAGACCGAAATTTTTAGCATTGTTGATAAAAATAGTATTTGCATTGGAAATATCAATTCCCGATTCAATAATAGCGGTTGTAACAAGAATGTGGATACGGTTTTTTATAAAATCAAGCATAATTGGTTCAAGAATGGATTCCGACATCTGTCCGTGTACATATCTAATCGTGAGTTCCGGAAACATGTTTTCAAGCATTGATGTAACAGAAGCAATTGTTTTAATCTCATTATGTACAAAGAAGACCTGACCCCCGCGGGAAATTTCGCGGTAAACGGCCTTCGAGATGATATTCTTATCAAAAGATATTATTTCAGTGAAAATGGGCAAACGCTCTTTTGGTGGTGTGTTAATAATTGAAAAATCCCTTGCCCCGATTAATGAAAAGTGCAACGAGCGTGGAATTGGAGTTGCCGAAAGAGATAAAACATCGATATTTGAACGAAACTTTTTAATCTTGTCTTTGTCTTTTACGCCGAACCGGTGTTCCTCATCTATAATTAGTAAGCCAAGATCAGAAAAATTTATGTCTTTAGATAAAAGACGGTGTGTTCCGATAACTATATCGATTGTTTTATTGGCAATCCCAGCAATGACCCGTTTCTGTTCGGAGGGCTTAACAAATCTGGAAAGAAGTGCAATTTTAACCGGATATTTATTTAGTCTATCGGTAAAAGATATAAAATGTTGATCGGCAAGGATCGTCGTTGGAGCAAGAATAGCAACCTGCTTTGAATCATTTACCGCCTTAAAGGCAGCGCGAATAGCCACCTCTGTTTTTCCAAAACCCACGTCGCCGCACAATAGACGGTCCATGGGGCGCGAGCTTTCCATATCGCGTTTAATATCGTTAATAGCCTTGATTTGATCGGGGGTTTCTTCAAATTTAAACTCAGACTCCATATCAATCTGAAGATCGTTATCTTTTGAAAAAGCAAAGCCAGAAGAAAACAGGCGGGCAGAATAAAGAGCGATGATCTCTTTGGAAACATCTTCGATTGAACGGCGGGTTCTCAATTTTACCCGCTCCCACTCTCCGGAGCCGAGTTTATTTATGCGGGGCGCGAAATCAGCGGAGGAGCGATATTTATGAACAACATTCATTTTTTCAAGAGGCACGAAGACCCGGTCACCACCGCGATACTCGATAACCAGACATTCTCTCTCAGAGCCAAAAGCGCTTATTTTTTTTAACCCTAAATATTTTCCAATCCCGTAATCCATGTGTACTAAAAAATTATTAATGTCGATTTCATTTGGGTTAAAATGGGAGTGTCTAACATCCCGAGGAAGAAAATGAAAGGGTTTGGGACCTCTCTTTTTGTTCAGGATTTCTAACTCTGAATATATGAAAAGATTGATATCCGGTATTTCAAAACTATTTGAAAGGGGGGCATTAAGAAGGGTTAGATTACTGTTTTGAAAACGCAAAGAAAGACGCTCTTGTTGACCGGAGCTTACACAAAACAGAAAAACGTACGAATTTAAAATGTTGGAGTTTAAAGAGATAATATGTTCTTCAATCGAGGTCAAATCTTTTAGAAAGGGCGGGAGTGGTTGAATTTTAAAAGTAATATTTGAAAACTTCAGATCATTCAAACAGATTATCTTTTTTGAAGAAAGGGCGGGATGAGTGTTAATCGTTTCTTTGATTGAATCATAATGGGTATCGTAGCCGGGAAACAGGATGACTGTATTTTCAGGGAAATATGAAAGTAAATCTGATGCCGAATCACTCGACAGTGTTGACGGCGGATAAACATGGACAGAATCAACTGTTTTTATTGTACGCTGAGTTTCAATGTCGAAGAAGCGGATTGATTGGATTTGATTATCATAAAATTCGATACGCACTGGGTGTTGCTGACCGGCGGAAAAAACATCAACAATGTCGCCGCGGACTGAGTATTCACGTGGATATTCAACTGAATATTCACGATTAAAATCGAAAGAGCGAAGTTTTTCGATAAGTTCATCTCTATCATATATAGAGCCCGTTTTAAGGGGGATAATGTTATTGCGGAAATGGGTTGGAGCGGGCACCTTTAGATTGAGACCTTCATAGGAAGTTATAGCGGTACAGTGGAAGCCCGATATTATTTTTGATAAAGCGGTATCAAGCAGGAGAGTGTTGGTGCGCCCGGTGATTTTATCTTCAGAATGAGAGGTGGGCGGGAAAAAAGCAATCCGGTCGGTTGAAAGAAAGATTTCAAGATCATCGCGAAAGACCTCTGCCTGTTCAATATCTTCAAATAAAACCAACAAGAGGTGAGTAGTGTTTTTTAAAAGAGTGGCGACATACAAAGACAAAGAAGAAGATGTCGAAAGACCATAAACAGACAGAGACTCTTTATTAGAATTAATGTGGTCTAACGAATAGGTAAAAGGTTTATAAGAAGAAAATGTCTTTATGATAGTCTCTATGGAATGTTGTAGTTGTTTCACGTGAAACACCCTATTTCTTCAGAAGGATCATAAGGGCGGTTATGTCGGAGGGGGAGACGCCGGGAATCCGGGCCGCCTGGCCTATGGTTTCCGGGCGTATTTGACTCAGCTTCTCCCGGGCTTCTTTTGTAATGGATTTAATATTGGTAAATATTAAATCTCCTGGAATTTTCAAAGACTCCTGTTTCTTTAATTGTTGAATCTGTAACTCTTGCCTCTGAACATAACCGGCATATTTAACATCTATCTCGATTTGCTCGTCAAGACTCTTACAACTACGAATTCGAGTGGTCAAATCTTTTGGGAAGAAGGTTAGAAGGCTGTCGATATGAATAGGTGGGCGGCAAAGAGCCTTATAGAGGGTGATACTGGAAGAGACGGGGCATTCGCCACAGGCGGATAGAATTGGATTTATGTCACTCGGTCCGACAAAAGTAGATTGCAGATATTGAATTGAATCTTTGATAGTTTCGCGCTTTGACCGGGCAGATTCATTAATGTATTTTTCAACCAGGCCTAGATCATATCCCTTTTGAGAGAGGCGCTGATCGGCGTTATCAAATCGCAATAAAAGGCGGTACTCGGCGCTTGATGTGAACATGCGATAGGGTTCGGTGGGGCTTTTGGTAATCAGGTCGTCAATTAAAACTCCGATATATGCCTCTGATCTATCGAGATGGAAAGGCTGTTCTTTATTAATCTTAAGAGAGGCGTTGATGCCAGCCATAAGACCAAGCGCGGCAGCCTCTTCGTATCCGGAGGTGCCGTTTACCTGGCCGGCCAGAAAAAGGCCGTCAATGAGTTTTGATTCGAGTGTTCGCTTAAGTTGATAAGAGGGAAAATAATCATATTCTATGGCGTATCCGGGCTTTAGGATCTCAGCATTTTCGAGACCGGGGATAGAGCGTAGGGCGCATATCTGGGTTTCTAATGGCAAGCTGGTGGAAAAACCATTTACGTAGATTTGATTAGCGTTTTCCCATTCCGGCTCAAGAAATATCTGATGTGAATCCCGGTTTTCAAAGCGCACAATTTTATCTTCGATACTGGGGCAGTAACGAGGGCCGACACCCTTTATTTTTCCAGAGAAAAGGGGTGATTGATTGAATCCGCCTCTTAATATTTTATGAGTTAACGCGGTTGTGTGGGTTATATAACAGGGTATATTTTTAGGAGAAAAATCTTTCGTTTGAAAAGAAAAAGGGATTGGATTAGAATCGCCAAATTGGGGCGTTACATTGTTATAATTGATAGAGTCTGCCCTGATTCGCGGGGGCGTGCCGGTTTTTAGTCGGCCGGATTTGATGCCGAGATTTTCTAGGGATTTCGTTAAGCCGCAGGCGCTCTTTTCTCCGAGGCGACCGCCGGGGAAATGTTCCATGCCGATATGAATTAGCCCGTTTAAAAATGTTCCGGCGGTGACAATAACGGTTTTACAGGAGATTGACCCGTGGCTTGCAGTCTCAACGCCAACAACCTGACGATTTTCGGCTATAATGCAAAAAACAATATCTTCTAAAACAGTGAGGTTGTCCTGATCGGCGAGGCGGCGCTGAAATTCAAGGGAATATCGAATCTTATCGGCCTGTGCCCGGGGAGACCACACGGCGCGACCTTTGGAGCGATTAAGCATTTTAAATTGAATTCCGGTGAGGTCGATGACCTTAGCCATTTCGCCGCCAAGGGCGTCGATTTCCGCCACAAGATGACCTTTGGCAAGACCGCCAATTGCCGGGTTGCACGACATGCGGGCAACCGCACTTTTTTTCATTGTTATTAAAAGGGTCGGCGTGCCCATTCTGGCGGAAGCAAGGGAAGCCTCAACTCCGGCGTGACCGCCGCCAACTACAATGTTTTCAAAGGCATGTTTCACGTGAAACCATTTATTTACCGACACAAAAATTACTGAAAATGTTATTTAAAATGTCGTCGTTGGTTGTTTTTCCAAGAATCATATCCAACTGTTCAAGGGCGTCTCTCAGATCAATGACTATGATTTCTGAGGGGTTTCCTGTTTTTATACTTTGGATAGCGGCTTTTAAACAAGACGAGGCTTTTTTAAGAGCTTCATTATGGCGAAGGCGGGTGATAAAAACAGGCTCATCCTGTTTGTGGAAGGTCTTAATATATTTTACCATACCAGCGGCAATTTCATGCACGCCAACGTGGTACTTTGCAGAAGAAACAAAGTAGCGGCGTCCCGACAACTGTTTTTTTAATCGGACCAGATTCGCTCGATCAGCAATGTCTGATTTGTTGAGAATAAAGATCGTTTTATCTTTATTCTGCTTGTTGTGAGGTCGGGGAACCATTGTAAGTGGATCCGAAGAATCTAAAACATAAAGGACAAGATCTCCCTGATTCAGAAGATTCTGCGATTTTGCCACTCCGATGCTTTCAACGGCATCGGCGGTATCGCGGATACCGGCGGTGTCAACCAGGCGGAACTGATAACCACCCACGCTGATAGACTCTTCTATAAAATCACGGGTTGTTCCTGGTGTGGGAGAAACAATAACCCGCTCTTCCTGTAGAAATGCATTGAAAAGGCTGGATTTTCCGGAATTGGGTGGGCCGATTATAGGGCATAGCACACCTTCACGAACCATTTTTCCAAAGCGATATGAAGAAATAAGGCATTGTATTTCAGCGTCAAGGTTCTCGATTTGATTTATTATTTTTTCTTTTGGTGTAAAACCGATCTCCTCTTCGAGGAAATCCAACTCGAGTTCAAGTAAGGTGATAATGTTAATTAACGTTAATTTTAAGCCGGCGATTACACCGCCGGTTTGGCCTTCAAGCAATTTTGCCGAGGCGTTTTGAGCTGAACGAGAAGATGAATATATAATATCGGCGACGCCCTCGGCCTGGCTTAAATCAATTTTACCGTTTAAAAAAGCACGCCGGGTAAATTCTCCCGGCTCGGCACCCCGGGCGCCTAGAGTAACACAGGCGCCGATTACCAGATCACACAAAAACGGATTACCGTGCAGACTAATCTCAACGAGATCCTCGCCGGTATATGAGTTCGGCGCTTGATAAAAAGTAACAATTGCGGTGTCGATATATCCTGTCTGATCGTAAAGTTTGCCGAAAGTAGCAACGCGTGGCTCTATTTTTTGTTTGGATTTAAACAGGTCATTGACGATAGACAGAGACCTGTTGCCGGATAGTCGAACTACGGCAATACCGCTATAGCCGCTCGGAGTCGATAGCGCAACGATAGTTGATGTGTCTTCTATGACCATTTTTCATGAGTTATTTGCGTTTTGTTTTAGACTGAATTTGGCGGAACGTATCGAGAGTTGAAGTTTTCTTTTTTCGGGGCTTTGATTTAGCTGGAATAAATTTTTGTTGAACAACAGACAGAAGATTGAAAAGGGTATAGTAAAGATTCAGACCTGACGGAAACTGGTTGAACATAAAGAAAAACATAATCGGCATCATATACATCATCATTTTTTGCTGCTGATTCGATGAGCCGGCAGACCCGCTTATTTTTTGCTGTAAAATTGTCGAGAGGGCCATAATTGCAGGCAACACATTTACGTGTTGTCCGTATATAGGAATGGCAAAGGGGAGCGTGAAAATAGTATCCGGTGCCGAAAGATCTGTTATCCACCAAATAAAAGAGGCGTGCCGCAGCTCTATAGTAGTTCTGAAAACGGTGAATAGGGCAATCAATATGGGCATCTGAAGCAAAAGAGGCAGGCAGCCGCCCATTGGGTTTACACCGTGTTCCTTGTAGAGTTTCATTTGCTCGGCGCTCATTTTTTGGGGATCATCTTTATACTTGACCTTTAGTTCTTCTATTTTAGGTGCCAGCTCTTGCATCTCTTTCATGGATTGCGTGGATTTGTTGGTAAGCGGGTAAAGGAGTATTTTTACAAGGAAGGAAAAGACAATGAGTACCCAGCCATAATTGGGAATAATCGTTCTTAAACGAATAAAAGACCATAAAATAAACTTACTTATGGGGCGCAATATCTTTCCAAGACTCATGATATTTTCCAAACCGACGCCGAGGTTCTTTACTATGGTATAATCCAAAGGACCGACAAATAACGATGTACGATTGACCGACTCAACCGGTAGGGATACACCCATTGAGAATCTTTTATAGTAATTTTTTCCGGAGATTGGAATTGATCTACCGGACAAGCTGTATGCAAGACCTTCGTTTTCCGGAATAAACGACGCCGCGAAGTATTTTGTCCGAATAGCCGTCCACGAAGTTAAACCGGTAAAATTAGTATGTCTGCTTTTATTTGCTCTAACGTTAAATGTTTCGGTTTCTCCTCCGCTGAAGGCATAGGCTTTGGAATAACGCATTTCGTCGGAAATGTTGGGCTCGGTGTATGCGAGCCCGCCGTCCCAGACTAAATCATAATTATTTTTTGCCATCTCTCTTTGAAGGCTGCGAAGGTCGGTTTCAATTTCGAGAGTATACCGGTTGCCGTAAAAAGTAAGCGTTTTATAAATAGAATTTGTTTTATCAATGTTGTCCAGCGAAAATTTTAATACGGCGGATTCTTCACCGGAAAGTGAGATACTGTTGTTTTCGATATGCTTTGCAACAACGGCGCTGACCTTGAAGTTGTTGTTTAATTCTACTGAATCCCCATCGATAGAAATGTATTTTATAATCAACGGAGAGCCGAACCTACCGTTTACCAGATCAACAAGTGTTGTATCGTTTTCGCGAAACATGTTATAGTGTTTAAGAATAAAACTTTTGATAGTACCACCACCAATGGAAGATATTTTGGCTATATATAGATCGGTTTCTATCGTAAAGACAGTGGCATGCTCGTTAACCGCGGCAAATTCCTGTTTGAATTCCTTTGCGGGAGTCGTGGTGACGGGGACGGATTTATCAACATGCGATTCAATTGTTGCGGGAGTCTCGATGACGTCGGGTTCGGTGGCAGGGGGGGGGGTTATAAGCTTAAAATAGGTAGGCATCGTTAATATCACGATGAATATTAGAATGAAAGCCAGAACAGAATTTTTATCCATGGTGATTTTCCTTGCGTGTTGGCAGGGGATCAAAGCCCCCGGGGTGAAAAGGGTGACATTTTCCCACGCGTTTTATAGTTAAAAAAGAGGCTTTAAAAAACCCAAATTCTCTATAGGCTGCAATACCATAGTGAGAGCATGACGGATAAAAACGGCAGGATGAAGGTAATATCGGCGATAGGGCGATCTGATATAGCCTTAGAAGTCGTACAACAATTTTATTGGCGACATTAGACATTGTTGGAAAGCTTTTGAATTAGCAGGGCTTTGAGTTGATTGTATTCAATTTGCCCGGGTTTTGAGTTTACAAAAAACAGAATGGCATGGGGCCGGCCGACTATCGGCTTTGCATTTCGATATGCTTCTCGAACAATCCGCTTGATGCGGTTTCTTTTACACGCACTGCCGACACGCTTTCTAATTCTTATGGCGTATTCCCATTTGTCCTGGGGAATAGCGGTAAAAGATAAAGTGTCGTACCTGGACCGAATTTTTTGATTATGATTTAAAATGGCAAGTAGTGTATTCTTATTTAAAATTATTTCGCTTTTAGAAAGTTTAGGCAGAAAGCACCTTTCTTCCTTTTGCGCGCCTACTGGTGAGAACTTTTTTTCCGCCATTTGAGCTCATTCTCTCTCTAAATCCGTGTTTGTTTTTTCTTTTTCGGTTGCTTGGTTGATATGTCCGTTTCATGTGTTTCCTTTATACTAATTTATCAATTATTTTTTAAAACTCCGTAATTTAAAATATATTTTGTGATAAACAATTATTCTTTGTGTTGTTTATCGGTTGCCTTCTGGACAATCATGTACGCTATTAAGCGGGCACTGACTACATTTTTTATCCAGAATAAAAAAGTTTCAACCTTTTCCTTGACATTTCTTTGGGGATATTTACTTTATATGGTGAGCGGCGAGTCTGCTGTTGATATATTGTTAATAACTGTCGGTCGCCGGGGCGCTGTTGTTCTTAAAGATGTTGAAATGGGGGCTTTGTTTGGTGGTTGTCTCGTCGGGGAAGACGGTATGTTTTTAGGGGGGTGGGGGTGAGATGTGAAATTTGTTGGGTTTTGTTAATAACTAATGAATAATTAAAGCAATATCTATGTATTCTTCGGGTGATTGTCAGCATATCTGGGATAAGTGCTTAGGTTTGATCAAGACGCGGGTTCCGTCGCAAACATACAGCACCTGGTTTCAGCCAGTAAAGGCGATATCTTTAAACGAAAAAGCGCTTTTTCTTCAAGTGCCCAATAAATTTTTTTATGATTGGTTGGATAGTCATTATAAAGAGACGATTCACGCCTCTTTGCGAGAGGTTACCGGAAATGGACTAACCGTTCAATATACGGTATTGCTTAACGATCAGTCCGAAGAAAATGAAAACACGCCCGACTCTTTATCTGTTCGTGGTCTGGGAAAGGTTTCTCTGTCTGGATCTGCTCAAACGGGCATGCTCGAGAGAGGAACGCGCATAAATGAAAACTACGTATTTGAAAATTTTGTCGAAGGGAACAGCAATCAATTTGCTAAGGCTGCGTCAATTGCCGTGGCAAATGCGCCCGGAAAAACATCGTTTAACCCCCTGGTTATTTATGGTGGTACCGGTCTGGGGAAAACCCACCTTTTGCAGGCCATTGGAAATCATGCCCTGTTAAAAGGATATGCCCGAAAAATATTATATGTTTCCAGTGATACATTCACCCTTGATTTTATTGCCGCCATTCAGAAAAATAAAACTACGGAGTTCTCAAGATATTATCGTAGCGTAGATATGCTTCTGTTGGACGACATTCAGTTTTTCCAAAACAAGGAACAAACCCAGGAACAATTTTTTCACATTTTTAATGATTTATACCAACATCGTAAACAAATTGTTTTAACGACAGACCGACCGCCATTGGAATTGCGCGGTTTACAAGAACGATTACTATCTCGTTTTCAATCCAGTTTAACCGTAGATATTCAGCCCCCGGACCTTGAAACACGCATAGCAATTCTGAATCAGAAAGCGGCATCAGATGGTCTCGATGTACCTTATGATGTAATAGAATTCATAGCCCAAAATGTTAAAAAGAACATTCGTGAACTGGAGGGGTTTCTTATTCGTCTTTTGGCATACTCGTCGTTGACACGGGTTGATATTGATATTAATTTAGCACGCAAAGTGTTAAGGGAAACGGGCGGAATTGAGAAAAAGACAAAGTTTTCGATAGAGGATATTCAAAAAATTGTAAGCACGGAGTATTCCATTAATTTGGATTCTCTGGTTGGAAAATCCCGCACCAAGGAGATTGCCGAGGCCCGCATGATAGCTATGTTTTTAGCAAGAGAACACACCGACCTTTCTTTAAAAACAATCGGATTATATTTTGGAGGGCGGGATCATTCAACCGTAGTGCACGCCTGTAAGTCTGTGGAGGAGAGGGTTGGCGTGGATGAGAGATTTGCAAACCGGATTGAAGTTTTTAAAAATAAAATTCAAAATATTATTTAAAAAATATTTGACAAATAAAATTTTTATTTGTATACTTTTCCGAAAACCGGTATTTTGTTAAAATACGGTGTTGTAAATTAACTTTTTAGAATGAGAGGTTGTTATGTCAATGCCAAAAGGAAGCATTAACAAGGTTATATTGGTTGGTCATCTGGGAAAGGATCCCGAGGTGCGCTACACACCAAGCGGAGATGCTGTTGCCGATGTGTCTCTTGCTACAACGGAATTCTATAAGACCAAAAACGGAGAACGTACCGAAAAAACGGAATGGCACAACCTGGTAATGTGGAGAACACAGGCGGAATTTGCTAAAGAATGGTTAAAAAAGGGTCAACTTGTTTACGTTGAAGGCCGGCTGCAAACCAGAAAATGGGAAGATAAGGAAGGACAGAAGAGAAATAAAACCGAAATTCAGGTAGATCAGGTAACAACTCTTGGCGGTTTTATCGGAAAAGACAAAAATGCGGGCGCTAATAATAAAGAAGCCGACAAAGGAGATGAAGAAATACCCTTTTAATCGTATTTGAAAGAACTGTCTCCGATAAATTCTCTAATAATTGACGTTGGCGGAACCTCATTATCGTCAATAGGGAGAAAGAAAGATAAGAAATGCAGGAGGCGCTCGGATTCCGGGTAACTTGGATCTTGTTCTTCGACAGCTTTAAGTGCCAACTCTGCCGGATGTTTTAAAACGCCAATCTCATAGGCTAATGATGAATTAAACATAATATCTGCCTCTCCCTGGTATTTAAAAATATATTTCTTTTCCCCCTCGACAACCTTTTTCCACATATTGATTGTCTGGGCGGCGGAATAGCCGCGGAATTTTGAATCGCGGACGATTCTTCGAATCAGTCGCGTGTCATGAGTTGGAATTCTGTTTAGATCATCAAAATTGAGATGGGTCAGAGCGCTTATATAGATTTTGAATTTATATTTGTCGTTAATTTCCTGTGTCAATCCAGGATTAATACCATGAATTCCCTCGATTATGAACAAGGTGTTTTTGTCAGCAGCAATAGACGTATTTCCAGGGACCTTCTTTCCCTGGATGAAATCATAGACTGGCGGAGTAACTTTTTTACCGGCAATCAAGTCGTTTAGCTGCTTGTTGAGAAGTTTTAAATCAATAGCGGTTAACACTTCAAAATTAATATTTTCTCCCTGCTCGCGTTTCATCTCCGCCCGATCCTTGAAATAATTGTCAAGAGACAGGCTGACAACTTTATGTCCGAGCACTCGCAGCTGTATGTATAGCCGTTTCATAAAAGTTGTTTTTCCGGATGATGACGGACCGGCCACAAAGACGAGTCTTCTTTCGTTACGAGATTGATCTATACTGTCGGCAATTGCGGCAATTTTTTTCTCGTGAAGCGCCTCGGATATTTTTATCATTTCAGGAATATTCTGGTTGGTTACGAGATCGTTTAGCTGACTAATATTCGTAAGGTTAAGAATATTTCCCCAACGTTCGGCTTCACTGAAGATGTCGTATAGGCGCTCCTGTTTATAAAAGGGCTGGATGTGGTCGGGATCATTTTCTACCGGGCACCGCAATACAAACCCGTTCTTATATTTCATTATCATGTAAGTTTTTATCAGACCGGTGGATGGTGCCGGTGGAGAGGGAGACCAGAAACGTTTTTCTTTAATGGAATACAACATAATGTAATTCAAAGCACAATATTTGATTAGATCGGCAGTGTCCGGACGATCGTTGTTTTTAAAATAAGATTGAGCTTCTCCTCGGGAAACAAGCACAGGATTTATAAATATATCCTCCTCCACCGTTTCGGCAAAACCGGCTTTGATTTTTTCAAGAAGATCATCGTTTAATTCTCTAAGATTATCTAACTTGCAGTATACCCCATCGCCCATGCTGTGGAGAACGAATAGCTTTTTATCGGGCAAAGCTTTTTCTATGGAGTACTGCAAAATTAGTATGGCGGTATTTTCATAGGCTCGATGAGATGAGGAATAAAAATTTTGGAACGTTCCGATGGTGCTGTTTTCATTAATGATTTCGTTTAAGGATGCGAAAATGTTGTTTTTTATAGCAATATATTCCAGGTAAGGCGTGTCTTTGGCGTGTTTTTGTAAGATTTCGCGGATGGTTAGACCTTTTTCAGTTAACAGGGGCGGTTTTTGATCGATTGAGACTTCTATTTTTTTCACGGTGGCTAAATTATATTTAAAAAGTTTAAAATAAAAGTATGTTTTTTTGAGAGAGGAGCTTAGTAGATTTTTGGGGCGGGAGAAAATCGCCAGATCAATTAACAGGTTGCATTTTTGATAGTTTTCCATTAACGTCTGCGGTTATATTAATTATTTAGCAAGGATTTACTATGTGGAGAACAAATGAGGGTAGCAGCGGGCGTCTGATTCAGCTGAGTCTGGGGTATTTGGGTTTCTATATAATTACAGGGCTGAGTGTTAAGTATTTTACGTCAACGGCTCCGGGATTTCCGGGAATGCACAGCATGGAATATCTCGTGTATAGTACCGCAAGCAGCACGCTGCTGGCCACAACGGTTGTCTTAGTTCTGAAATGGTATAAAATGGATTCTGTTGAGTTTATCCATTTGGGAAGATTGAAGTTCCCCTCGGAATTTCTTTATATCATTCCCTCGGGGGTTTGTACAGCGGTGGTGGTACCGACAACAACTTTATTATATTCTTTTCGCGGTATTTCCGTTATGGTGGCGATGGTAATTATGCGGGGTGCCGTAATAATTATCGGGAGAATCGTTGACGCTATTCAGATAAAGCGGGGAATTCTGAAGAAGAAAGTGTATTGGGAAGAAAACGTGGCGGTTCTTTTTGCACTTTTGGCGGTAAGCACAAAGGTTTTTAGCGCTTCTACCGGAGACAAGGCCAATCCATTTACATCTCTGCCGGTGGTAATTATCTTCGTTGCTTATATTTGCGCTTATGCGATTCGGATTTATATCATGAACTATTATAAAAACACACGCCCGAAAAGGTATATAAAAAACAGCAATAAGGGATTTTTTGCTATTGAGCAAATTACATCGACAGCCACTATCTACCTTGTTGCTATTGTTTTGTTAATCGTTGTGAAGACAACGGGCTGGTCGGGGGAACGAATAACGCCTTTTGCAAACGCTGTTTTTCACCCTGTGCAAGGTCTTTGGTACTGGGCGATGATTTTTGGTACGGCGTTCGGAATCGTAGCCTTCTTTTCGGTGTTTATTTTTATGTTTAGAGGAAGGACGGCTACATTTGCCGGGTTGGTGAATCGGCTAACGTCTCTGATTGCGGGAACAACCTCTACGTTACTTTTTGCAGTTTTCTTTGGCGGCAAATTTCCGCAAATTGTCGATTGGATATCGCTGATGTTCATTTTAATAGCTGTCGGGTTTATTGCGCGCGCCGAGAAAAAGAGAATAGTTGAATTAAAGATTGAAAACGGTAATATATTATAGGGGGATTAATTGTGGGTAAAGACATTTTTGACATAATTATCTTAAATGGACGCCCGGCCTCTGGAAAGTCGGAAGTTATTGACTATTTGAAAAAAACACCGCTTGACGAACGCATTAGGCGGTTCCATATCGGCGATTTGGATGAAATCGACGATTTTCCAATGCTTTGGACCTGGTTTGAAGAAGATGCAATCCTGGAAAAGATTATGAACAAACCGCGTATCCATAGCGACAAGGAGGGCTACTTTTTATATGAATATCTGTGGCACCTGCTGATCGAAAGAATCTCAATGGGTTACGCTAAAAAACTTCGGGATGACTGTTATCATGAAAAACACACGACTCTGGTTGAGTTTTCAAGAGGTTCTGAACATGGCGGATATGTCGCAGCTTATAAACATTTGTCCGATGAAATCCTTAAAAAAGCGGCAATATTTTATATTGATGTTTCTTTTGAAGAATCGCTCCGCAAAAACAGAAAAAGATACAACCCAACCCGCCCGGACAGTATTTTGGAACACGGCTTGCCGGACAATAAATTAAAACGTCTTTACGGAGAGGTAGATTGGGAGATTTTCAAAGGCAATGATCCCGAATACATTTTAATTAAAAGCCACAGAGTACCCTATACGGTTTTAAACAATGAACCGGACATCACAACGGCACGGGATGAGAATTTAGGCCGGGCGCTGGAAGATCATTTTGGAAAGTTGTGGAAATTACGGAATTGTGATTGTTGAATATATGTAAAAAAGCCCCACAGACCGGGGCTTTTTGGTTTGCCTTGCATGCAAACATATCCAATGGATAAAGTTCATTGAAAACTGAACAAATATCCTGTCGCCTAATCGGATAGGAAGACAATGCGAAGCCAAATGCGTTTCCGGCAACGGAAGGGTGTGAAGGAAGGCTTAGCAAGTTAGTGGAACATAATGAAGTGAACCGACTTTGGCAGGTAATT
>JAGHBC010000056.1 GCA_021161185.1 Fidelibacterota bacterium | reverse complement strand
TAATAAAGAAGCAATTATCCAAATGATTCCACTTACTATTGTCTTTTTCTTCAGAAAAATTATAGGAATTGTTGCCCCAACACCAAAGATAAGCGAACTTACAGCCACCAATGGGACAATCCGACACCCTTGAGAAGCAATTTCTGGAGTAGATAATATAGTTAATATTTGCTTTGAAAGAAAAGATACACCAAATACAGAAGGAATAGATATTATTAAAAAATATTTTAAACAGTATCTTGTATAGGCTTTAACTTCGTTTATTCTATTTTCGTCATAAAATTTAGATAAAACCGGTAGTAAAACAAATACTAAAGGAGCGACAAATAACATTATGGAACTACCAATTACATAAGCAGGAACATAATAACCCACAAAAAGCGTTCCTACGAAAAATCCAATTAGATATCTATCACTTAATCGAATAATCCAAGAACAAATATTGCTAGGGATGGTTGGTAAACTGAAAGATAAATACTCTTTTGTTCTTGAAAAATTTGGCAGTTTTATTCCAACTTTTTTAATAATTAGTGTCCCCATTATTAGAAAATTAGTAAATCTTATAATCAAAAGAGATAAAACGGCTCCCATCAACCCATAGCCAAAAACTACTGTAATAGCAACTAGCCCGACTTCTCCCAATGTTTGAAAAATCATAAAAAATGAATAGCTGCTTATTTTTTGAAATGCTCGAAAAATATCAAAAAACTCTAAGTTTAAACATTCAAATATTAGAGTAAAAGCTAAAAGGTAGACTAAAATTTTCTCACCTCCAAAGAAATTTGAAGTAAAATCGGAGAAGAAAATAAAAATTAAAGAGAATACCAATGCAACAGCAAATATTACACTTACCACCGAAAAAATTCCTTCTTGAATTTCTTTTTTATCTTTTTCAGCAGCCAAAAACCTAACTGAAGCATACGGTAAACCGAGTGTAGCTATAGGAGTTATTAAAGAAATAGTCGCCATTATTTGTGCCCAAGTTCCATAATCCTCAGCACCTAATAATTTGGTAATAATAGGTAAAATAAGTAACGCTCTTAAAGCTATTATTAAGTTAGTAAAACCAATAAGTCCAACATCCTTTGTAAATTTTTGATAGGACATAATAATTCTTTATTCTAAAAGGTTCTTCGCTGTTTAGTGCTGTCCTTTGACCTTAGATGATTCCTTGGAATCGGCTTACAGACCCAGTTATCGCTTGTTTTCAGATACTGACCGCAGTTACCCAAAGTGCTCCTTTGCTGACTTTCTTTGATAACGAGCTGCCGATCTTAATGTTCGAACCAGCGTCAAGTTCATCTGGCATTACTTTCCTTGAACAAATATAGAATTTTCATTGAGATGTAACAGTATTCGCCCGTGCACCGCAAATCCGAAACGAACACTGAAGCGGTTCCGCGGTCTCGCCCGATGGCTTGGATGTGTCGTCCATTTCCTGCGCTGACCAGATCAGGCGGCAGATGTAGGAGTTGCCGATTTTTTGATAGTTTATCATTCCGACCAAGGCACTCGCAGATTTATCGACAGTAACATTGAGATGATGTCTGCGATCACCCAGCTTGATAACGGAACCGGTACAGCCGAGTACTTGTTTGGCTGATATCAGAAATGATACCGCATCTCCATGATTAATCGGTTCGGTCATTTTGAAATATTCAAGGTCGTGTCCGCCATTATGGGTTGCGTAAAACAGATTTGGCTGAGAAAAGGCCTCGGGATTTAAGGTAATATAGCCGAGGCGAAGGGAACCGGCCATTGTATGTGACCAGTCCAGTTGATAATCGATATTAACATAAGGCTGCTCTTTGCGGCCATTAATGCGGAATGTCTTATATAACTTCCCGCAGTCTAATAAAATTTCGGTTTGTATCCTGACCGATTCAGTGGCTTGTTCATAAGCGACTGTAACCTGTTCTGCAGGCTCAAGATCGGTGATCCGGCGATGCCCTGACGATTCCAGCACGAGATGTCCGGTGTAATAATCCGCCCCCCAGTTGATGTCGTCGTAATAACCATGATGCAATGTGCCGCACAGCCACTCTTCGGAAATGTTTTTAAACCAGAGGGCATCTATCGCAAACCCGCGCCTGTTGTTCAGACGGATCTTTATTGCATCTGTTTCAACAGTCAGATATGATTTGTCCTGTTCAACATGCACGTTGGGCGGCATTTTGGAATCTGAAATATCCGGTGAAGATATATCCGCGCTTACAAGACTTGGTCTAAGGTGGTTTGCCCCGACCTTTTTTTCAAACTCATGTAGCCTCCCCAGGTAAGCCTTCCACCGTTTTTCAGTAATATGCGTCCTGAAATCGCTGCTCCACAGATAGCACAATTCCCGCCAGTCATCATCGTTTGATGCGGAGTTCGCCTTAAGAGACTCAAATATACGCCAGCAGGCAGTATTAATACTTAGATCATCGCGGCCCGTGACCACCCAACGAGTGATGTTATATTTTTCCTGTTTCTTTACCGGAATTGGCTGTTCAGTGGATCCCAGATGCAACCTGTTCCCGGCTTCCGGCAGTTCCAAAAGATCAAGCGCCTGATTAGGCCGTATGAAGCTAAAACGATTATCACTCAATAATGCCTCAAAAAGCAGGTCAATACGATTCCATTCTCCATCTTCATGTAATGATGCTTCTGTATGATAACGACCGGGCCGAAAATCGAAAATCTCCACATCATTGCTGTAAAGAGAAAAAGCCCGTGGCCGATCTGCCAGATGGCCACAAAGATATTTTCTATATTCGTCCAGTTCCATTTCACCATGGGCATATCGCTGGAATTTCTGAAAGGCTATGGCATTGTTCCATATAAGAGGTATATCTTCACCATGCTGTCCACATGCAATCTGGGGAAGGTAACGCCATTCAGGATTCCACTCCGAGTGACATCGAAAGGGATTATCCCATTCCATGGCAATGGCGCGATAACCGGCATCAATATAATGCTGCACCAGTCCAGCGGAATAAGCCTGTTCATTCACAAGCGCAATATCTGGCCGAAGGCCAAGTAATTTTTCATAGACAACATTTCCCAAGCGAAGATTAGCAGCATTCACCTCAGCAGGTACCAGCGGGCCAATGACCTGAGCATAACCACTGCCAATGAACTCGCATGGCCCTTTGGTTGTCAAACTCTGAAGTTCAGCTATCCAGGCAGGATCACTAACCGCAATTGTCTCCAAAGTAGATCCGGTGGCCTCAATACCGAACGGCAGATCATACTTGCGTGCCAGACGTAACAAAGGCCAGTAGCAACATCGGATAACCTCCGGCCACTGCTCTTCTTCAATAGATGAATAGGCTATGTTAAGATGAAAGATGGAATAAAGTTGAAAAGAACTCATAGTGAAGCGGTCTCAATTTCAATAGTAGTTACAACCTGCTCTGCCCGTTCAATCACTTGATCTCGCGTCTCTCCAGTTGTAATAACAAAGCCGGCTCGCTTGGTATGGTTTGTCACAGGTTCCACAATATCTCCTGATTTCACGAAAAAGCCTAATTTATGCACCCATGACCTGTCTCTGAATAATTCAGCATTTTCGATTCTAATCACTCTTCCAGGCTCAGGGAAAAAGTACCGGATAGCGACACCTTTTTGATACTGTGGAATCAGATCTTTTTCCTGTACCTGTTCATCCAATGCTATTCTAATTGCAGAGCCGATAAGATCAACACCTGTCGCAAGCGGAATTTGATCAGTGGAAAACCAGCCGCCGGACAATCGGGCAGCGATTTCTATTACTTTAGGTCCATCCTTGGTAAGTACCATATCCCCTTTGGCAATCCCTGTTTTAATCCCCATGGCCAAAGCCGCCCGCTCCGCCAATTTGGAAACAGCTTTCTGCTGCGCTGTAGTTAACACCGATGGCTGATGGCCGCCATTTTCAATAATATACGGCGCAAACCGATCAAGAAATTCGTAGTTTCGATCAGTAAAACCGGGTGTAAAAGCTTGACCATTAATGATAGCCGATTCCGTGCTGATTTGCGGACCTTGCAGATATTCCTCCACCATAACGCGCCCAGATGGTGAGAAAGAAACAGAATGTTCATAAGCCCAGTCAAGATCAACGGATTCTGTCAATCTCAGCACACCTCGTGCGCCCCGGCTATCGACCGGCTTAAGCACAACAGGAAAACCGCGTTCTGATAATATGCGGCGTAAATGAGTTACAGAATCAACCCTGCAAAACCACGGAATAGAAATTCCCTTTT
>JAGHBC010000109.1 GCA_021161185.1 Fidelibacterota bacterium | reverse complement strand
GGAGAATGGATATTAAATATGTTATGGTTATATTATCACACCCCCTAAATGATTTATAAAACAAGAATAGATAAAATGTACTACGAAGATAAGTATATGAAGGAGATGCGATGGAGAAATTAATTTTTGATTATTCTTCAAAAGGGAAAGGCGGCGTTTCGCTACCGACAAAATCTGCCGGCGAGAAAGCCGTTAAGGAATATATTCCCGAATCGTTATTACGGAAATCGGAGCTTAATCTGCCGGAAGTCAGTGAGCCGGAAGTTGTCCGGCATTTTACCAATCTTTCATCGATGAATCATCATTTGGATAAGGGATTTTACCCTCTCGGATCCTGTACCATGAAATATAATCCGAAAATAAACGACAAGGTTGCCGGTTTGCCGGGATTTGCCGATATCCATCCTTTTCAACCTGAATCTACAACCCAGGGCGCTCTGGAACTGATGTATGATCTTGAAAAGATGCTCTGTGCAATCACGGGTATGCATTCGGCAACGCTTCAACCGGCAGCCGGATCGCATGGCGAATTAACCGGCGTAATGATAATGAAAAAATATTTTGAAAGCAAAGGTGAACAACGTAAATACATATTAATTCCCGATTCGGCGCACGGTACAAATCCTTCCAGCGCCTGTTCGGCGAATTTTCAAACCCTCCCTCTGAAATCCAATGAACGAGGTTGCCTCGATATTGACGATTTGAGAGTAAAGATGAATGCGGAGGTTGCAGGATTAATGATCACAAACCCCAATACGTTGGGTCTTTTCGAGGAAGAAGTCGAACAAATTGTAGAAATAGTTCACCAATATGACGGACTCGTTTACATGGATGGAGCCAATTTAAATGCACTTTTGGGTATAGCTCGTCCCGGCGATATGAGATTTGATATTACTCATATTAATTTGCATAAGACTTTTGCGACCCCTCATGGCGGCGGCGGTCCGGGCAGCGGTTCAATTGCAGTCGTTGAAAAATTGTCAAAATTTTTGCCGGTTCCCAGGGTTGTAAAGAACGGTACAGCTTTTAAACTTTCCGATAACTTTCCCGAATCAATTGGTAAAGTCTTGGGATTATACGGCAACTTTGGCGTCATGGTTAGAGCGTACGTATACATCTCACTGCTTGGTTTAGAAGGGATAAAATCGGTATCGCGGAATGCCATATTAAACGCAAATTATCTGCGTGTAAAACTGGCGGATAAGTTTTTGGTGCCCTACAATCGGATTTGCATGCATGAGTTTGTTGCTTCCGGCGATAATCATCGTCAATTGGGTATTAAGACTTTTGATATTGCCAAGCGGTTGCTGGATTTTGGGATACATGCTCCGACGGTCTACTTTCCTCTGATTGTGAAAGAAGCCATTATGGTCGAACCGACGGAGACAGAGAGCAAACAGGCTCTGGATGAATTTGTTGAAGCGATGTTGACAATCGATAAAGAGGCACATGAAAACCCGGAAAGACTCCACGAAGCGCCTATTAGTACGCCGGTTCGAAGGCTGAATGAGCTGAAAGCCAATAAAGACCTGAATATATGCTGGGGAAAATAAATATAATCTTAGGTTGAGGTAAAGATATGAGTCGCAAAGTAATCAGTACCGAAAAAGCTCCCAAAGCAATCGGGTCATATAGTCAGGCTATAGTGTCTAATGGATTTGTCTTTACTTCAGGTCAAATCCCAATCAATCCCGCTTCGGGAAAAATTGAAACGACTGATTTCAAAGCACAGGTTCGCCAGGATTTGGAAAATTGTATTAATTCACCACTGAAGGACACGGAATATCACGGAAAAGGTATAAAATGACCGAGTTGCTATATTCACCCCGTGTAATAAATAAAAAAGCAGATGATAAGACGATTAATGAAAAATCTATTACACGGAGTAAAGATTTAACCTATAAAATAATAGGAGCAGCAAAGGAAGTATATAAAGAACTTGGGCCAGGTTTTCTGGAATCGGTTTATGAAGATGCCTTATGTTACGAGTTTGATTTAATGGGTATATCTTACCAAAGACAGATAGAATTAGATGTTCATTATAAAAGTGTTGTGTTTGATCGCAAATTTCGAGCTGATCTTCTTGTTGAAAAGAGAATTCTCGTAGAAAACAAAGCTATGAAAAAGATAACAAATCAGGATGAAGCACAATTAATTAATTATTTAAAAACAACACGGTTAAGAGTAGGATTATTGTTTAATTTTGGCGCTGTCCCGATGAGTCGGGATGAGATGATGAGAAGAATATTTTGAAAATTCAGTGTAGCTCCGTGAAAATCTGTGGTAAACTATTACGTACGGAAAATTTATCACAAATCCTGGAAGCAGCCGGTAGCAGTATGCAGAATATTGTAAAACTGACCGTATTTATGACGGATCTCGCGGAATTTTCAAAATTGAATGAAGTTTTTATGGAAATATTTCCCGATAATCAACCTGCCCGGTCAGCGGTACAGGTTAGCCGACTTCCCCTGGACACTTTGGTAGAGATCGAAGCCGTGGCTACATTGTAGGAGTAATATATTGACACGAAAATTTGCAGTAATTGTTAACCCGGCAGCGGGGCGAGGACGAGTTGCTAAACATCTGCCCAATTTGAAAGAGATCACCGATCAAACAAGGCACAAATTCGATTATTATTATACCCGTGAGCCATTTCACGCCGCCCAGATATCTGATAAAATTCACCGGGAATACGACGCCGTGATCGCCTTTGGCGGCGATGGAACAGCCAACGAAGTGATGAATGGTATTGCAGGCACCACAACTCCTTTTGGAATTATTCCCGACGGCACCGGTAATGATTTTGCCCGCAGTATAGCCGTGTCAAAAAATCTTCAGAAAGCGGTGGATACGATCATTGATTATAAGATACGTCTTATGGATCTTGGTACAATCGGGGAAAGGGTTTTTCTAAACGCGGTGGGAATAGGTTTTGACGGCTTTGTCAATTACCGCAATAAGAAAGTAAAAATCCTTAAAGGCAGTCTTTCATATCTTTATGCCGTTCTGTCCAGTTTGACTCTTTGGAAAGCGATCCCGATTAAAATCGAAATAGACGGAAAAATATTAGGTAAAGGATATTCATTTTTACTTGCTATAGGCAATGGCTGGAGCGTTGGCGGTGGGCTCAAACTAACTCCACAGGCGTCAATTAACGACAGTGTTTTTGATATCTGCCACATTTCCGATATACCGATTTGGAAAATCATCTTGAATTTTGTCCGTCTCAAAAACGGTACGCTTGATGTCGTGAAAGAAGTTACCTTGCGCAAAGGCAGTAAAATTAACGTAAAAAGTGATTGTCCACTACCCGTTCACTTTGACGGAGAATTATATGATGTCAATGCTAAAGAGATAGAGATTTCCATTGTTCCGCAATCCGCATTTGTTATCGGTGAATGGTCTGTTTAACCGGCTAATCTTAAAATATATTTTATGAGAACAAACTATGAATTAGACGAATTTTGCAAATATAACAATGATAGAGATGTACTTCCAGTCAGGTGATAAAATAAATTCATTCCGAAACACTATTATAACGAGTTTTATTATCTTGTTCCTCTTAATGAGTTCGGCAACGCACGGATCTGAAAAACATCAGGTCGATAGTATGCGTGTCGTATCGCCCCGATCGGCGCTGATAAGATCTGCCATAATACCGGGTTGGGGGCAACTGTACGTTAAAAAACCGTTAAAAGCGGCAATGTATATATCACTGGAAGCCTATCATATTTATCGCCTAGTCGAATACAATTCAATTTATCAATATGTCAAAGATACGAAAGAGTCTGTCGGAGTAGTTGTCTGGAATAGTTTAAGTGAGGCGGAGAAGAAAGAGCAGGTAAAAACTGTCACAGGGTATGATTTAACATTAAATACGTGGAGACCCCGTGAAAAACGCAATAAATATGCCTGGTGGTGTTTTGGTATTTATATAATTGGGATGTTAGACGCTTACGTTGATGCTCATCTATATAATTTCCCGAGCGATAATATTGAATTAGCTATGGATCCACAAGCAAAGAGTATTGGAATAAATATTTCCTTTAATTTTAGGGATTTAAATGGAAATTAAACGCGAGCAATGGGGCTCAAGACTTGGATTTATTCTTGCCGCCGCCGGCTCTGCCGTGGGATTGGGCAATATCTGGAAATTCCCTTATTTGGTTGGGGAAAACGGCGGCGCGGCATTTATTCTACTCTATCTGTTTTGTATAATCCTTGTTGGGCTTCCCGTTGTAATTGCAGAAATATTGATCGGGCGCACCGCTCAAAAAAACCCGGTTGGCAGCTTCCGGGAGCTCTCCAATGGGAATCCATTCTGGATTGGTGTGGGAGCGTTGGGTGTTTTAACGGGTTTTTTAATTCTCTCTTATTACAATGTCATAGCCGGATGGAGTTTGGGTTACGTCGTCGAATCCATAAAGGGCAGCTTCCGACAATTAAGTGATCCTGAATCGGCAGGTCGGCTGTTTAATTCCCTGTCATCACAACCATACTGGACACTAACTTTTCATGCGGCTTTTATGATACTGACGGTTGCAATAATCTATGCCGGCGTAACAAAAGGAATCGAGAGAGCCAGTAAATTTATGATGCCGGCGCTACTTTTTTTAATTATTGTGCTGGTTATCAGAGGAATCACCCTGAAGGGAGCCGGGGAAGGTGTTCGGTACCTCCTGAAAGCCGATTTTTCGGCTATTTCAGGAAAGACTTTTGTGATCGCTTTAGGGCAGGCGTTTTTTTCACTTAGTTTGGGTATGGGAGCATTATTGACTTACGGCAGTTATATGTCGAAAAATGAAAATATTCCCAACAGTGCGGTGAGCATAGTCTTCCTCGACACCTTAATTGCAATTCTAGCGGGATTTATGATATTTCCGGCTGTTTTTGCCATGGGGTTGAAACCGGCTCAGGGGCCGGCACTTATTTTTAATGTTTTACCCGTAATGTTTAATGCTATTCCGGGTGGCTATATTTTTCGCATCGTCTTCTTTTTATTGCTTTCAATGGCTGCCTTGACGTCAACGATATCACTTTTGGAAGTCATCACAACTTTTGTTGTGGATGAATTTAATTTTAGCCGGAAAAAGGCATCGGTAATGTTAGGTGGGATTGTATTTTTTATTGGCATTCCCAGCGCGATGTCATTTTGCGGGTGGCAGGAATTTACAATTTTTGGGCTGACCTGTTTTGGATTTGTTGATTTTATTTCTGCTAATATCTTTTTACCTTTAGGCGGTATTTTTATTGCGATCTTTGTCGGTTGGTTCTGGGGCACAAAGAAGGCGCTGCCTTATTTAGTTGAAGGAACAAAGGGAGTTCCCGGGGTTTTAACAGCTACCTGGTCAATCCTGATTAAGTATGTCGCCCCGGTACTGATTTTACTTATATTTTTGAGTGGTTTAGGAATAATATGATAAAAAAAATCGGAATTGCTGCTATAATTTTTATTTTGAATGTGTCTGCCTTTGGAGGGGATATTCAACTTGAGACCAGGGAAAAGATATCCGACCCCTGGTTCGGGCTGGACAAATTGAAACATCTGAGCAGTTCATTTATGATGACGACAACCGGATATTATTTCCAAAATAGGGTTGCCTCTGTGTCAAAAGAGCAGGCATCGGCTACTTCGGGAATTTTTACGATCTCACTCGGATTTGGCAAAGAATGCCGAGATACAAAAAAACCCAAAGGATTCTTCAGCTACCGGGATTTAATTGCCGATATTGCCGGGATCGTTCTGGCAACGGTATTCATACAGGTGGCGACATGAGGCCGGATTTCAGAGAATATATCGGTTGTATTCATGGACATTCAATCTATTCCGACGGCAGCGGGACATATCCGGAAATAATAAAGGCTGCCCAGGAAGCCGGTTTGGATTTTTTACTTATGTCAGATCACATGACCTTGAGAGGTAGAGATGAAGGATATACCGGCTGGCATGATAATCTTTTTGTCAGCGTCGGCTACGAAATCAACGACCGGGACGATCTACATCATTACTTAGCATTCGGTCTTGAAGAAACTCTGCCGGAAAATTATACTCCTGAACAATATATTAAAGCCGTAAAAGCAAAAAACGCTCTTGGAGTAGCAGCTCACCCCTTTGAGCAGCGTGATAAAAAAAAATCAGTTCCCGGATTTCCGCCAATTCCATGGGGAAATCTCGATTACCCGGAGATTGAAACGATTGAAATCTGGAATATGATGTCCCACTGGCTGGAGTTGACTACGATCCGGAATAAATACTGGAATGCCGTTCATCCTCGTAGTGTTTCAACATTTCCCCCCAGACAACTTTTAAAATGGTGGGATAAAGCGAATTTGGGACGAAAAGTCACCGGGATCGGCTCCGTAGATGTTCATGCGATGAAGATCACAATATTTGGCTTGTTCACGAAGGCGATATTTGACTATAAAATCATGTTCAAATCGATTCGGACCCATTTGCTCTGTGATGCTGAACTATTAAAAACCACTGATAATTCGACAACTGAATCGACAATCTTTAAGTTAATTCGGGACGGACGAACTTTCGTTTCAAATTACAGATGGGGAGACGCCAGAGGTTTTCGATTTTGGGCAGAGGATGGCGACCGTTTATTACAGATGGGCGAATCCGGTGAAATGCACCGCCCAGTTCTCAAAGCAGTGCTTCCCAAAAAGGGTCACTGCCGGATAATTCGCAATGGAGAATTATTTCGTAAAGGACCGGCTTCGGAAATCGATCTTCAGGTAACGCCGGGAGTTTATAGGCTGGAAGTGCTGAAGGGCAAACACGGCTGGATTTATTCTAATCATATAAAAATATTAGGTGATAAATAATAATGTGTGGTATAGTTGGAATATATAATCATTCAGATGCGTCAACATTAGCGTATTTTAGTCTTTTCGCTTTACAACATCGCGGTCAGGAAGGCGTAGGTATAACGACTTATAATGATGCTAATTTTTATACTGAAAAGGGGCGGGGATTGGTCTCGGAAGTGTTTGCAAATAAGCAAAGGCTTCAAAAATTGCCCGGAAATGTGGCGATAGGGCATAACCGCTATTCAACCCATGGCGACAAATCCACAATCAATATCCAACCTCTGATCTTCAATTATAAAGGAAATAAAATTGCGATTGTTCATAACGGCAATCTGATTAACCTTGACCCAATCAAGAAACAGCTGGAAGAAAAAGGAACAATTTTCCAAACAACCTCAGATACTGAATACATTGTTCACCTGATAGCGCATTCTCAGGAAACGACTATTGAAGGTAAAATTCTGGATGCGCTACATTCGGTTGATGGAGCCTATTCCCTGGTAATAATGTTCAATGACGAAATGATTATCGCACGGGATAAATACGGCTTTCGACCATTATGTATGGGGAGCCTGAATGGCGCGACTATCGTTGCATCGGAAACGTGTGCTCTGGATTTAATCGGAGCAGAATACGAGAGAGATGTTAATCCCGGTGAAATGATTGTATTGGACGGTAAAGCGAAAAAGGTCTTTAAAATTGATGATCCGCAACCACGACACTGTATTTTTGAATATGTCTATTTTTCACGTCCCGATAGCCGGATATTTGGTGAATATGTCGACAAAACACGTCGTAAAATCGGCAAAACTCTGGCTATAAATAAGCCTGTGGAAGATGCCGATATTGTCATTTCCGTACCCGATTCCAGTAATACAATCGCTTTGGGTTATTCGCAACGTTCAAACGCCCGTTTTGAGATCGGACTAATCCGGAATCATTATATAGGTCGAACTTTTATCCATCCGAATCAGAAAATGCGTGATTTTGGAGTTAAGATAAAATTCAATACCATCGGCGGTGTTCTTAATCAAAAGAAAGTGGTCATTGTTGACGATTCGATTGTCCGCGGGACGACCTTGAAAAAATTAGTCCGTTTGATTCGTGAAGCCGAACCGTCTGAGTTGCACATCCGAATCGGCTCTCCGCCGGTGAAGTATCCCTGTTTTTATGGCATGGACTTTCCATCAAAAGAAGAACTGATTGCCAATCAAAAAGAGGTCGCTCAGATTAAGGAATATCTCGAAGTTGACAGCCTGGAATATATCACGGTAAAGGGGTTGTTGGATTCCACTTCCTTACCGTCGGATCATTTTTGCACGGCATGTTTTACTGGAAAATATTTGGATTCTGAAGAGAATTATTAAACAATTGGGGGAATAATGTTAAAAGTGCCAATAAAATATTTAAAACCGCTGGATTACTTGTTTATTCTTCGTCCAACACTCTTCTTTCCGGTTTGGATTATAACACTTGCCGGATATTCAGCGTTTAGTACCGTAAACGGATCCGTTATCTTTTGGCGAACCTCCGTTGACTGGATGATTATATTTAATTTCTTTATTTTAACGCTTGCAGCGGGCGCAACATTTATTTTAAATCAGCTTCAGGATATAGAGACCGACCGAGATAATAAAAAATTGTTTTTAATTTCAGAGAACTATGTTCAACCGAAAAAGGCAAAAAAAATTGCTTATGTTTTAATTGCGGTTTCACTGGTTATCTACCTCGTTCAGGATATAATAATATTTGTGGCATTAGCACTATTTCTCATACTCTGGGGGTATCTCTATAATTTTCCACCATTCAAGTGGAAAGATCATCCGATTTCAGGAATCATTGTTAATTTAATTGGCGGCATACTCCTGTTTTTGATTGGCTGGCTTATGGCAGGTGAATTTCAGACTGCTGCATTTTTACAGGTGATTCCTTACCTTTTTGCGTGGGGTTCGGTTGCATTATTGACAACATTGCCCGATAAAAAGGGTGATTCGAGACATAAAAAAGAAACCTTTGCAATAAAGTACGGTCGTAAGGCTACCGTCTGGACAGCATTTTTATGGGTTGTTCTGGCATTTGCAATTGGAATGCTTCGTCATGATCCTATAATTACTCATCCTGTTTTATTATCTTTACCTCTGTATGTAATCATGTTATTCAAACCGAATAACGTATGGGTTTTACGTACCATCCGATATCCGTTATTGTTTATCGGCTTGATGCTTTGTGTACAATTTCCTTACTTCTTTATAGTGCTTTTTTTGAACTTTTACATCTCAAAATTTTACTATATCAACCGCTTTAACCTTGATTATCCAACATTTAAGGTTGAGGAGGATAAAGCTTGATAAAAATCAATAAAAATATATGTGATCTTTGCGGCACTTGTATTTCGGTGTGTCCGGTAGATTGTATCGAATTATCTGAAACTGAATTATCTATCAACGAATCTATATGCATTGACTGCATGGCATGTGTTAAGATATGTCCATTTAGAGCGCTAACGGCAAAAATTGAGGATATGGAATGAAACCGCATTATGATGTTGTTGTTGTAGGCGCCGGACCGGCAGGATCGACGGCGGCGCGGTTTGCGGCGAGTCAGGGCGCCGCGGTTGCATTGCTGGAAAAAGACCGAGAGATCGGTGTACCGGTGCGATGTGCCGAAGGAATCAGTGCGGAGGGACTTGGGAAATATGTCGATATCGATCCGCGCTGGGTTGCCGCAAGCATTACCGATTTCGGATTATACTCACCGGCAGGCAGGGTGGTCAAAATCCGGACACCGTCGAAAGGTTATATTTTACATCGCAGATTGTTTGATCATTCGTTGGCGGAATTAGCCGCCTTAAATGGCACAGAAGTCTTCACAAAAGCTTATGTGTACGGTTTGCAGCGAATGGAAAATACAAACAGGCTTTTTCTTAACTACATTGGTTGTAAGATGGAAATAGAAGCCGATATTGTAATTGCCGCCGACGGCGTTGAATCCCGGATTGCCCGTTTGGCGGGGATTAAGACCAATTTAGCAATGCGGGATATTGAATCTTGCGCTCAGATGATGTTATCAAATATTGATATTGATCACGGCTGTGGCAATTTTTACTTTTCCCATAAATGGGCGCCCGGCGGTTATGTGTGGGTTTTCCCAAAAGGAGACCGAACGGCAAATGTCGGACTAGGAGTGAATGGAGCATTAGCCGGGAAAATATCAGCATTAGAATATCTGGAATCTTTTGTATTGGAGAAGTTCCCCGGAGCCACTCGTCTTGCTACAATTGCAGGAGGAGTGCCGGTCGCAACTCATCTTTCCGAATTGGTAACTGATGGATTAATGGTAGTTGGCGACGCTGCGCACCAGGTGAACCCGTTGACCGGCGGGGGGATCAACTCCGCAATGGCAGCGGGTAAGATGGCTGGTTTAAAGGCTGCCGAAGCGATTAAAAGCGGTAATTTCTCTAAAAACACCCTGAAAGGATACCAGACAGAATGGAATAAAACTATTGGAAAAGACTATAAACGGTTTTATCGATTAAAAGAATGGACGTTGACACTGACCGATAAAGATTACGAAGATATCGCCGAAGCATTTCAGGACTTAGCTCCGGAAGAGATTACGATGACAAAAATCCTTAAGATGGCTGTTCGTAAAAAACCGTCTCTTCTCATAGATGTTATGAAAGTATTTGCCGGTTTTTAATTGAGATGATTAATATTCTTCAGGATTTACAGCTATCCGAATTTATCGCTCTCGACCTTGAGACAACCGGGCTGAATCCGAATAGTGATTATGTGACCGAATTTTCCGCAATTCTCTTTAAAGAAGGTGAAGTAGCGGACAAACTTACTTTTTTGTGTGATCCGGGTATTGCAATTAGTCCGGAAATCGAACTTCTGACCGGTATATCTACAAAAATGGTCAAGGGTAAACCTTCTTTTGCGGAACAATTACAAACTGTCCTGGATTTTATAGGTGATTATCCATTAGTCGGACATAATATTGGATTTGACCTCAGTTTCTTAAAGTCATACTTTAAACGTCATAAGGATTTTAAGCGACTCCGAATTAATAATCCTCTATATGACACGTCCCTGCTGGCTCAGGCATTTTACTTTTATCTTCATGATCACAAATTAGCGACTGTCAGTGAATATTGCGGGCTTTCATCTGTCGGAGCACATCGGGCTGAGGCGGATGCGCTAAATACCGGTAAGATTTTTTTAAAACTATTGGAAGAAGCCGGAAAATACGATCTGGATACACTTCAGACAATCAATATGATACTGAAAGATACCCGTGATCCGAATAAATGGCTCTATCAAAATCTTGCCCGGCGATTACTGCTCAGAAAAAGTATCGGGTCGCCCCAAAAACCAAAAATCGATTGGTCTCCGCCTATCAATATAATCGGTAAAAGTATTTCGGCGGAAGACCAAAACACGATTAAATCGGTTGACGAAAAAATTGAGAAATATTTTGGGAAGGGAGGAGTTCTCTCTGGAAAATTGAAGAGATATGAACCCAGGGATCAGCAGAAAGAGATGGCGAAAATTGTCCTTGAATCCTTAATAGATGGAAAATCCGCTGTCATAGAGGCGGGCACCGGAGTTGGAAAATCCCTGGCTTACCTGATACCTTCGATTTTGTGGAAACAGAATATTGCAACCGAGCCAGAGCGGATTGTGATCGCCAGTAATACGAAAACTCTTCAGGAACAGATATTTTTCAAAGAGATTCCCTTTGTTAATAAAACCCTGGGGCTGAATTTTAAAGCCGTGATGCTGAAAGGGCGGTCGAACTATATCTGTCTGACCCGCTGGAACCGATTTCTTGCCGATCTTGGGAACAGACTGCATATTGCCAACCGATCGTCGATTATATCAATTCTCATTTGGCTAAAACACACCAAGACCGGCGATATTTCGGAAAATAACGGATTCAAATTAAAAAAGAACTATTCGGTCTGGAATGAAATCTGTTCGGAACCGGGCTATTGCACGACGAACATTTGCCGGAAATATAACGGCTGTTTTCTTGGAAAAGCACGGTATCAAGCGGTTAGTTCCGATGTGTTAATCGTTAATCATTCTTTACTCCTATCCGATGCGGCTGCCAACAATTCGGTTTTACCTGAATATTCGACATTAATCATCGACGAAGCCCATAACCTGGAAAAAAATTCATATAATTACTTTTCATCAAAGGTAAATTTTCCGATGTTATCGGCATTGCTGAAAGTTATATATACTTCAACTCCGGTTGAAAGAGGGCTGATCGTTGATGTTCTGCAATTGATGAGTCAATTCAAGAAGCTCAGTCAGATCGATTTATATATTCAAAAGGTCAAAGATCATGTCGGCGACCTGAAAATAGGAGCGAATCTCTTCTTTAAAACTGTTTACAGCTTCTCTCAGGGTAAACTGCAATCTGCCCGGGGGTATGGCATTAAAAAGCGCTATAAGCGCTTTAAAGAGGAATTCCCGGCAATTAAGGGTGAACCCAATGCGTTTATATTCGAATTATCCAATCTGATTGACGCCTTAAAAAAATTAATAAAGAAAACTGATGAGTTAGTCAGTGATTTTCCGGCAGGTTTTGATGATCTGAGAATCCGGTTTCTTAATATTATCGGAACCCTTGAAATCTATCAAAAAACCTTAGAACAAGTTACAAGCGGTGATATGGATGAACTGATATTCTGGTATGAAATCAGTCAATATGGAAACGAAAATTCGGTAGAATTCGCCTGTACGCCTCTCGATATGTCTCAATCTCTGTATGAGAACCTTCTGAAAAGCAAGCACTCTGCTATTTTAACTTCGGCGACTCTGCAAATAGCAAATTCCTTTAATTATATCCTCCGACGAACGGGAATAGAAAAATTTGAATCAGATCGGATTTTAATTGAAGCAGTTGGGTCACCTTTCGATTATCAAAACCAGATGAAATTCATCACCTATCATGTTTCTGAAAAGAATTCAAATGATATATCAACCATTTCTAAAATACTCATTGAATTGTCCGGCAGCCTTAATAAAGGCATCTTAGCATTATTTACCTCATATTATACTTTAAGTGAAGTTTACAAAAAGATCCAGCCGGAATTCAAAAAGTTAGGGGTAAAATTACTGGCTCAGGGAATGGGCGGCTCCCGAACGACTTTACTGGAGCAATTTCGAAAAGACAGGGGCTCGGTGCTGCTGGGAACGAATAGTTTCTGGGAGGGAATCGATGTTGTCGGAGAATCATTGGAAATTCTGATTATCTCAAAATTGCCGTTCCCTGTTCCATCGGAGCCGATTATTGAGGCTAATGTAGAAAAACTTCGTCTCGAAGGCGCTAATCCCTTCAACGACTACTATGTTCCGGAATCGGTATTAAAATTCCGGCAGGGGATTGGCAGGTTAATTCGTTCCAAAGAAGATCGTGGGATTGTTATAAATTTGGATGAACGGATTGATAAAAAGGCATATGGGCAATACTTTAAGCAATCACTACCGGTTCAATCTGTTACCGTAGTTGGTCTGGAAAATCTGATGTGGGAAGTGAATGAATTTTTTTAATAAATTACAAAACATTAGAAAACGTTTTTGATCTTGCTGATTCATTTTCGGGCTGTCGAAGTGCTTGACCTTTGCTAGGCTATATCGTAAATTAGCGCGCTTTTTGTCTAATGGGGTGTCGTCCAATGGCAGGACATGCGGCTCTGGACCGTAGGATTGGGGTTCGAATCCCTGCACCCCAGCATTGATGGCGCATTCGTCTAGTGGTTTAGGACGCTGGCCTCTCACGCCGGTAACAGGGGTTCGACCCCCCTATGCGCTACAAACATAAAAACTTTTTCCCGCCGGAAATCCGTTATACCTGTCAGGTTTAAAAGATTATTTTACCCCGGATGCGATTATTTGAATAAACCTGACAGGTATAGGAATCCGGTTGCGTCTGGATTTTATTCCTGACGCTTCTGTCGTTCTGTTAAGTCTGATGACCCGACAGAACCAAAATCCCGACAGGGATTGAATGTGAATAGCATCAGATGAAATCTGGTGAAATAAAAAGTGTTCCCAAAGACAAAACACCGGAGGCTTAACACAAGCTCTTATAAAAGATTATTGTCTTGATCTGAAGGGAAGCGGTCCGGAAAATTGCCGGGAAAAAAGGTATAAAATAATTTATGATTTGAAAAAGATTGATCAAAAATACAATCAATAGAAAATACACCATCGCCGCCAACCAGAATGAACCTGTCAGGATCAGGAAATTTGAGATCGGTCCGATGGAGATTCTTTCAAGGATTCGTCCTAAAAAATAGCTCGAAGCAAAAACAACGAACGGTAATTATGTAAATTCGTCTTGCAAGTGGCGTAATTGAAAAGGCTTTTAATCCGTGTATATAAACCAGGTAATTAATACAGAGATAAATTACCAATGCGATGGAGAAGAAAATGATAAATTGCAGTATTTTCACTGTTCTAATAACCTTGTGGCATTGTAATCCGGAAAACCGGCCCGGCGGATTTTTTTGACGGTTTCCTGAACATCGTATGAAACATATCGAACCTTAAGATTGCCCGTATCGGTATCGTAGATGACATACTTAGCGTGTTTGTCACGGTCCCGGGGCTGACCGACGCTGCCGGCATTGACGATATGGCGTTTCGTCGAATCCAGCGTTATATCTCCTTCATGTATTGGTGAAAAAGTAACCGAATCGCCATTGTAGGTATATAATCCCAGCGTATGGGTATGTCCGACGAAAGCGATTCTTTCCGGGAATGATTCGAAAACATAACTTAGAATTAGAGTTGGAAATTGAGAAATATATTCCAAAGCGGAATTTGGCGGGACTCCGTGCACAAAACGGATGTTTTCAATAATTAGAAACAGTGGCAGCGTATTAATATATTCCAGCACAATGTCCGAAAGTAACGATCTGGTGATTTGCATGGAATCATAAGCAACCCTTGAAAAAGAACGCAAAATATAGTCATTAATCAAAGCATATTCATGATTCCCAAGAATCGAAGGGATGAAGTTATGAATTAATTCAAAAGTAACTTCATTTGGATTGGGACCGTAATCAATGAAATCGCCCAATGATATTATCCGGTCTGCCTGCTGGGCTTCTATATCGCACAAGACCGCCTGAAATGCTTCAAGGTTGCCATGGATATCTGAAATAACGGCAAATTTCATTGCATTAATAATACGCCTTTAGGGAAGAACAGTCATCATCGGATCCCAGGGCGGTAGGGTGGAGGGCTTTGTCTTCAAAAGCTTCAAGACATCTTCCGAAAGCCGGGATTTATGAATAATAATTGTGAACACGTATTCGTCAAACCAATTATCATACATTGTCCAGCGTCCGCCATTGCCGATCTTCGAACCCCACGAATTTTCAACGAGCCACTTTACCGGTTTGCCATCCTTCAGATCCACACCGGTAAATACCATTCCATGATTTGGAGTGGAAGCGCGGGTCAATAGGCGATCTTTTTTGGAGATTCTAGTATCGATTTGAAAAAGAGTCTGATAATCATAGAGATCAACAGCCATGATACCGCGCTCTTTTTCCATGTAATGACCGACATCCGCTGCGAACCAAACCGGGGTGCTATCTAAAAGGGTTGCCAAAGTCAGTTTCTTTAATTCCGCGATATCGAGATTTATAAAATCCATATTGGGCATATCGACAAAGTTGCGGCAGTAATTGATCTCATAATGAGTATTATAGGGGTGCATAGCATGATCCATTATTGTAACGTATTCTTTGAGATCAATACCAACTACCTCTTCGTAGAACTCTTTGGGGGTATATTCCTTTTCGACAACTTTGTTATCTTTGTCAGCGTATTTCCATGTGAAATTTTGTGGCGGTAAACCGAAATGATAGACTAACAGGCGAAAAACATCGGCAAGCATTTCCTCTTTACGTTTTTTGATTGCCGATTTCTTATTTTTCTTCTGAACCATACGCCGTAATTCTATAGCATCGTGACGCATAAGATTATTAATAACATAATTGAAACCGGCCGATTTTTCACTGTTGACGGTTTCCGGGTAAACTTCCTTCGGAACGGCGCCGTACTTTTCGATGAGCGCCACGAAATAGTTCCACCAGCCGCCATCGGCAACCGGAGTCTCAAACAATTTTTGCATTTCACGGTCGGTCAGGTCTTTCGCGGCATTATCAATCATGATTTCCAGGAAGAGATTGGATTTTTCCAGTTTATCCCAGAAAAACAAAAAAGTCTCGGAAAATTCGAAAGATGACAGATTGTATTTCTTTATTACGCCGGGACGCATAATGTTAAACCCGGCGAACATCCAACAGCGACCGGAGCTTTTTTGATCGGTAATACCCTCTGTTTTTATTTTAAACGAAAAAACGTCGTTGTGGTTATTATAAATCTCGCGATTAAGAGTAAGTTGTTTCATCTCCGTGTTCGTTACCGCGTTCATCAACGCTTTGTCGGTGCCTTTCAGGTCAAGTTGACGCTCATATTTCTTAATCATCTCCGGGGTGATACTGCCGTCAGATTTGGCAAATCCGGGCAATATTTGAAAAATAATTGTCAGCAGAAAAATCACAGCTTTACAAGTTGTTTTCTTCATAGTCGCTCCAATATTTTAAATCGTTTCCAATATACGATAAATATCTAATTTGGACACTTTTTATTTCACTCCAATCTTCAGGTTGTATCCTTCATCCTGACCAGTCTGTAAATCTTGTTATTAAACTTCTGAAGGTTTCTGATCTTGCCATATTGAGATCTATTATGAATTGTCCGACGAATTAGAATAAAAAAGGGAGAACAGCCTGCTTTCCGTTTTTATTTATCGTTAGCATGTTCGTAACTTTATAACATAAAGAGCATTTCCGAATATTTTGGCAGAGGCCATAAATCATCGGCTACAATAGTTTCCAGTTGGTCCACTCTTTCTCTCAAGATTTCGATGTGACCGACAATATTGTCAGCAAAGAACTTTGCCTTTTCAGGCAATTCTTTAATTGTGCGGCTCGTTTCTACGATCTCTTTTAATTGTCGGTCAAGGGTTTTGATTTCAAGAATAGTCACAGTCAGTTCCTTGAGAATTTCAATGTTTGGGGTGAGATATTCATCACCGATAATCGACTTCAATTCGGAAAGCCCTTTGACTGATTCCTGTAGTCGGTTCTGATAGACAAAGGCAGCCGGCAGGATTTTTGTCATGATAAGATCATGCAGGGTTTCAGACTCAATTTCTAAAGTCAGGATGTAATGCTCCAGTTTAGTGTGATAATGAGAAGCTATCTCGCCTTCGGAGAATATATTCTGTTCTATAAGCATGCGCTGGTTCCGTGGGGAGATTAAAGCATCCAGAGCGTAGCCGGTTCGTTTAATATTAGATAAGCCTCGCCTGGCAGCCTCTTTTTCCCATTCTTCACCATAATTATTGCCCTCATAGCGGATGCTTTCCGTGGCAATGATATATTTCCGTAAAACATGTAAGACAGCCCGATTGAAATCGGAATCGGATTTCAGCTCTTTCTCAATATCCGCCGCCATCAGATTCAATGATTCCGCAACTGCGCCGTTAATAACCGTATTGAAGAGAGAAACAGACGCCGATGAACCGATGGCTCTGAATTCGAACTTTGAGCCGGTAAAGGCACATGGAGAGGTACGGTTACGGTCGGTGTGATCCCGGAAGATAGATGGCAAGCTGCTTATGCCCAGATCGATAACGAACTCTTCCGCAGCCCTGATGCGTTTGCCGGCTTTGATATGATCGAGAATATTGCTCAAGCGATCGCCCAGGAAAACTGATATGATTGCAGGCGGAGCCTCATTGGCACCGAGACGATGATCGTTGCCGGCAGTGGCAACAGTGGCTCTGAGCAAGTCGCTATATTCATAGACTGCCCGTAAGATAGCAACCAGAAAAACCAGAAACTGGAGGTTTTCTTCCGGTGTTTTACCAGGATCAAGCAGATTGTTACCTTCGGAATCTTCAAGGGACCAGTTGTTATGTTTACCGCTGCCGTTGATCCCGGCAAAAGGTTTTTCATGTAACAACAATGCCAGCCCGTTCCGATGCGCCACCTTCTTAAGTACAGCCATTATCAGCTGATTACGGTCGGCACCAATATTGGCTTCGGCATAGATCGGGGTGATTTCGTACTGATGAGGAGCCGCTTCATTGTGCCGGGTTTTAGCCGGAATGCCCAACTTATACAGTTCTTTTTCTGTATCTTGCATAAAAGCCAGAACACGTTCCTCGATGGAACCGAAATAGTGGTCATTCAGCTGCTGTCCTTTCGGCGGTTTAGCGCCGATAAGCGTTCGACCTGTGATCTGCAAGTCCGGGCGCAGCATGTAAAATGAGCGATCGAGTAAGAAGTATTCCTGTTCAGTACCAATAGTGGGAACGATACGGGAAACGTTGGAATTGCCAAACAACTTCAGGATTCGCAAACCGGCGTTGTTAATTGCTTTCATAGAACGCAGCAGGGGAGTCTTTTTGTCCAGCGCCTCACCGTTGTAACTGATGAAAATTGAAGGAATGCAGAGGATGCCGCCTTTAGGACCTTCCATGATGAAGGCAGGGCTGGAGGGATCCCACATGGTATAACCCCGGGCTTCAAAAGTAGATCGCCGACCACCGCTGGGGAAGGAAGATGCGTCCGGTTCCCCCTGAACTAGCTGGTTGGCGCCAAATCGTTCTACTACAATGCCGCCTTTGTCGATTTCCAGAAAGGCATCATGCTTTTCCGCTGTCAGTCCGGTAAGCGGTTGAAACCAGTGAGTGAAATGAGTAACGCCTTTTTCGATAGCCCACTCCTTCATGGCGTGGGCAACGGTGCTGGCGATGCTCATGTCAAGTTTAGTTCCTTTACTGATGGTATTTTGCAGCTTAAGGTAGACCTCTTTTGGTAACTTTTCGCGCATCACCTTGTCATTAAAAGAATTTACCCCAAAGTAACTGGTGGAATTATTATTCACGGAAATATGTTTAATGTTACTGTTTTGGGCAATATTCAAAACAACCATTTTTCGAGAATTGAACGGACTGTTTTCGGGCATGATATTTCCATTTGATTTGTTAATTAGATTAATTTTAGCCAAAGATCTTAAATAATGCTAAAGTTAAAAAAAAAAGTACGTCAATCATAGTTATTTCAGATTGGAATTCATGGAATTATTGAACCCTGAAAATCTGATTTTACCGATACTTGCTTCCCTTAATCATTAATCAAATCGAAATAAAAGATTTCGTGTTGCCTTTTCCGGCAGGCTTGATCCTAACAATAAATTGATATGTCTTTTTAAATTGATTGTTGACGCTACGCGATCGCCCCTTCCAATATCAAATATCCAACGGATTTAGATTCGCTTAATGATTCCCGGGAGATTAGCGAACACATAATTGTACACGAGCGATCAGTTTTCTCAAAAGCCAAGAACCTATCGGCAATTAGCCCGCCGGGATTATCTGCGCATCATTAAGAAGAAACGTAAAAGTAAAAAAGTGATTCGTCTTTCTGCGATTCTACAATGTTGAGCCAGTAATACGGATTATTATTAGCATTGCCAAATAAACTTTTCAAGTGTGCAAATCCGTATCCGGTTTCAGATGACAAAATATACATAAATATACATGTTTTGGAGTTTTTGGAAGTGTGGCTATAAAAACGCAAAACCCGCCGTTTACCGACGGGTAAAGTGTTGTGGGCCCCCGGGGATTCGAACCCCGAACCGACGGATTATGAGTCCGGCGCTCTAACCGTTGAGCTAGGGGCCCTTTTCAGAAAGCGGGTAAAGTTATTCTGTTTTACGGTTTATTTCAAGGAAAATTCACTCTCTTCTTTTTGAATCACATATCCAAAGACTCAGTTTGATAAATTCAGCGACATCCAGCGACTCTGCCCGCCGGCTTAAATCAACCGGACATTCGCCGTGTTTATTTTTAAGCAAATCGAAAAGAGAGTTGCGGAGAGTCTTGCGACGCTTGCCAAATGCAGTTTTAACCGTTGTCAGAAAATAATCCTGAAACTCTTGATCAATAAACTTAGGATTGAGTTTCAATGATACGATAGAAGAATACACATCCGGCATCGGGCGGAATACTTTGGGCGAGACATCGAAAGCAATAGCCGGTTTTCCGTAAAATTGGGTGACTACCGACAAGATTCCGTACTCTTTTGTGTTGGGTAATGCACAGATGCGTCGTGCGATTTCACGTTGAACCATAAAATGGACATCGTCGATGATGTCGGAATTGTCAAAAACTTTGAATAGTAAAGGAGAGGTAATGTTGTAGGGAACATTTCCGACAATCCGGATTTTTTGATTTGCAGGCTTTATGGAGGATAAATCAAATTTCAGGGCATCGGCATGATGGAGATGAAAATTGGATTTGTCTGAAAATTTGCACTCTAATTCTGGTATTAAATCATCATCAATCTCAATTGCATGTATTATTGCACCACTTTCGATTAGTAAATCGGTGAGAGCGCCCTTTCCGGAGCCGATCTCGACAATAATATCATCGGGTCTTGGAACGACGGTTCGAATAATTTTACGCAGAATATTTGGATCGATGAGGAAATTCTGACCGAATCGCTTTTTAGCAAAAGGTTTCATGTTTAAAGATTAAAGAAATTAATTGCGGTCTGAGTTGTACCCTCTTCGATATAAGCAACCGGCAGGTTTTTAATCTCGGCAATCTTTTCAGCAATTATCGGAATATATTTCGGTTCGTTTGTCTCGGTTTTATAGGGCACCGGAGTTATGTATGGTGCATCGGTCTCCAGCATGAGTCGATCAAGAGGTACGACGTTTACGGAGCGTTGGAGTTTTTTCGAGCCGTAAGTAATATTACCGGTGAAAGAGATGTGCAATCCCAGGTTCAGCATCCCCTTTGCAAAGTATTCATCACCGGAAAAACAGTGCAGAACGCCATTGAAATAATTATGTCTGAGCAGAATGGCTTTAATATCATTATCTGCGCGGCGATTATGAATAAGCATGGGAAGCGAAAAACTTTTGGCAATCTCAATCTGCTCCGTCAGAAATTGATATTGATCTGCTGGTTTGGTTGTATCCCAATAGTAATCCAATCCGATTTCGCCAATAGCCTTGACTTTGGGATGTTTAATTAGCTGTGTTAATTCTTTCTGCCAACCATCTTTTACATGTGGTAAATCGGTGGGATGAATCCCAACGGCAGCATATACGGACGGAAATTCATCCGCGATACGGACCGATAATTCCGATGATTTTATGTCCGTTCCAATAGTGATAATAGATATTACACCGGATTCAATAGCCCGCTCAATAACAGTCTGGCGGTTGTTATAAAGCTCCGCATAGTTTAAGTGGCAGTGAGTGTCAATGTACATACAGAGACCGTGTTAACCTACTGAAGAGCCGGGCGCAATATCGTCCATTACGGTCACTAACTTCAGTTGTTTGCCTTTTTTCGCTGCCAGCAGCATGCCGTTGCTTTTAATTCCCCGAATAGTCGCCGGTTGGAGATTAGCGACAATTACAATTGTTTTTCCAATAAGATATTGTGGAGTATAATGTTCGGCAATTCCGGCAACAATCTGACGCCGGTCTTTACCCGTATCAATCTGAAGTTTCAACAATTTTGTGGTTCCCGGAATCGGCTCGGCTGCGAGCACCCGGGCTGTAACCAATTGTGCTTTAGAAAAGTCATCGATAGTAATCAGGTTTATCTCTTTTTCTTTAACGATTTTCGCTGGTTTCATCGCTGCGGAAACCGGTTTATCAGTCTGAACGCGGGGGAAGAGAATCGGAAGCTTACCCAAAGGTTCGCCGTTTTTCAGATTACCCCAGGCAAATTCATTTGAAATAACCGGGAAAGCGTTTAAAATTAAATCTATTTTACCGGGCATGACCGGCTCAAGAAGTTTTGCGGCGATCCGCAGCCCTTCAGCCGCGGTGTAGAGAACTGTGCCCGCCTGCTCAAGATCTGACTTGACCAGTTTCCATGGTGCTTTAATTTCCATAAAGCGGTTAATGGAGCGCACAAATGCAATTATTACTTCAATAGCCTCGTTTAAGCGTAACTCATTGATTAGATTGTGTACTTTAGCGGGCAATGATTCCGCATTTTTGCGCAGGTTTTGCTCTTCGGAACCGGGGTCGATTTCCGGCGGAATGATGTTATCATAGTTTTTCCGGATCAATGTCGAAATCCGGCTGGCGAGATTACCGAAATCATTCGCCAGATCGGAATTATAGCGCCTGATGAACATCTCCTCGCTGAAATTAGCGTCCTGACCCAATACCATATCTCTTATCAGAAAATATCTTACCGAATCAACTCCATATTTATCAATGAGATCAAGCGGTTTGACGATATTTTGAAGACTCTTGGACATCTTGGCTTCGTCAATCAGCCACCAGCCGTGGGCAAAGATCGTTTTCGGCAGGGAAATACCGACGGCTTTCATCATGGTAGGCCAATAAACGCAATGGGTAGTGACAATGTCTTTGCCGATAAGGTGATAATTTGCCGGCCACCACTTTTCAAATAGTTTTTCATCCTGTTTATAGCCGATAGCTGTGACATAGTTTAATAAAGCATCAAACCAGACATAGGTGACATAGCTTTTATCAAAGGGCAGCTCAATACCCCAGCTGAGGCGCGATTTCGGTCGTGAAATGCAAAGGTCTTCTAGCTTCCCCTTAAGAAAGCCAAGCACTTCGTTCTTGCGGCTTTCAGGCTGAATGAAAGCCGGATTCTGATTGATATAGTCGATCAGCCATTCCTGATATTTGCCCATTTTAAAGAAGTAATTTTTCTCTTTAATATATTCCGGCTCCTTCAGATGCTGCGGACATTTGCCGTCGACAAGTTCTTTGGTTGTATAGAAACGCTCACAGCCGACGCAATAATAACCGCCGTATTCATGTTCGTAAATTTCGCCTTTGTCCCAGAGATCCTGCAGAACATCCTGAACAGCTTTTTTATGAAAATCGGCGGTGGTACGAATAAAGGAATCGTTGGTGATTTCCAGCTTTTCCCAGGTTTTCCGAAAATGAACAACCATGCGGTCGCAATGTTCCTGTGGACTTATTCCGGCTTTTTCCGCCGCTTGCTGGACTTTTTGACCGTGTTCGTCAACGCCTGTAAGAAAGAAAACTTCAGCGCCCTGAGCACGGTGATAGCGGGATAATACATCAGCCAGGATAGTAGTATAAGCGTGACCAATGTGGGGTTTATCATTGACGTAATAAATAGGTGTAGTAATGTAAAAAGTCTTTTTTTCGCGGGTCATAATCGGTTCTTCTGAGGTTTATTTTTTAATTGATGACTTTGTACTTATTATCAAATTCAGCAACCGGAAATTCTTCCACTTCATCATTATCAAATCTGATTGCAATCGTCTTTTGAAAAATGTCGATTTTTTCAATGATGCCGGTGCGATTACTGAAAGCTACTTTAGTTCCGTAGGGTGGATAATTATTGAGGAATTCTTCATATATATCGTGTTCATAACGAAAGCAGCATTTCAATTTTCCGCAGAGGCCGGAAATTTTTGTAGGGTTCATGGGAAGATTTTGTTCTTTTACCAATTGAGTGCTGATGGGTTCAAAATTATCGATGAACTGATGACAGCAGAGCGGCTTGCCGCATAAACCAATTCCACCGCACCGGCGGGTTTCTTCACGGGAGCTGATCTGGCGCATCTCAATTCGCGTTTTAAATTCAGCCGCTAGTCTTTTCACTAATTCCCGGAAATCGATGCGTTCATCAGAGGTAAAATAAAAGGTGACCTTTTTACGATCGAGGCGATATTCTACATCGATTAATTTCATCGGCAGCTCCAACTCTTCAATCTGCCGTTGGCAAAACTGTAAAGCTATATCTTGCCGTTTTCGATTATCGTTATCTTTTTGAACGTCTTCAAATGAAGCCTTGCGAAGCACAGTGAGATTTTCCTGGTTACACTGTTCCGCTCTTTTTTCTTTAAAGTAGGGAAGAGCGGCGCCAATATCTTCGCCACGCTCGGCTTCAACAATTACCTTATCATTGGCTTTAAGGGGAAAATCCATTGTATTGCGGAATATTTCCCGCCTGCAGCCCTGAAATTTTATTTTTACCAGCGTGTCATTTTGAGTATCGGTCATTTATTTTTCTTTCCGGAATTAAGTGCATGATGCAGGTTAAAAAACATGTTTATTAAAGCAAGATTAATATAGACATTGCGATTTATGAAATCAATACAATTCTCGACGGAAGATGATGCCGAATACGGGTCAAAATCCGGAAAGGCGTCGGCGAATTTCCGGATTTCATTTATTAGTTCACTGTGAATTAATTCAGATTCGTCTAGCTGCTCTTTGATTATAATAGCGTCGCGGAACCAAAAAACTATTGACAACATAATTTGTTTGAATTGAACACTATCTTTACGGTAAAGATCGGCAAGTTTTTCGACGTATTTATATATTTTCTTAATATTCCAGACGGCGATAGCCCGCAGGATATCAAGCGTTAAATCTTTAATTTGGTTAAGATCGGTTTCGATCAAATTTAGCGCCTGGCTCACGTCTCCGCCGGATAATCTTATAATGAGCTGAGTCTGATTTTCCGGAATGTTTTTTGATAATAAAAACTCTTTTAAAACTGCCGGAGATAAGGGCGGGAAGTAAATCGGTTGGCAACGCGAGGCGATTGTTGGTAAAATGGCATTCATATTTGATGTAGTCAGAATAAATGTCGATTTTTCCGGCGGTTCTTCCAGAATTTTAAGAAAGGCGTTGGCTGCCGGCTCGGTCAACAGATGTGCGTCGAAGATAACAATTACTTTCCATCCGGGTTCCTGAGAGCGCAAATAGGTCTTTCGCTTTGTTTCCCTGATAAAATTGATTGGAATATGTTTAGCTTTGGGTATAGCGATTTTTTCATAGGGATTCTGAGATTTTTTATGAATAATCTCCTGTATGTTTTCCATTTCGGCGGCTGAGAAGCCCTTAAAAGGATCAGAATCAGCGCTATTATCTTTGTAAATCGGTATGGGAAAAACCAATTCAAGATTGCTATGTTCCAGGTGTTTGATTTTTCGGCAGGATGAACAATTACCGCAGGGAGAATCATTTCCTGAAGTACAATTCAGCATAGCGGCAAATTCAAGTGCAAAACCTTCGGTGCCGGATCCTTCCTGCCCATAAAAAATATAAGCGTTTGCAATTCGTTCATTTGCGATGATATTTTTTAATAGTTTGAGATTTTTCGCCTGATTGATTAGAGGAAATAAGGTCATGATTGTTTTGCCAGCCATTCTTCAGGGTTTAATTTGGTTCGGTTACTCCAGATTTCAAAATGAAGCTGGGCTCCGCCGAGACTGCCGGAGTCGCTCACTTCAGCAATAATTGTATCTTTGGTAATATATTCTTTTTCAAAGACGTTTACATTGTCAATATGCGTATAGACAGTGTAGAAGCCCGAACCGTGGTCGATTATAATTGTATTTCCAAAACCGCGAATATATGTTATTGTCGTTACAACGCCATCTAAAACAGCCCGTACCGGCGTTCCTTGCCGTACTTTGATGTCGATCCCTGAGTTTTCAGTGATGGTCTTTAGGGTCGGATGCTTTTGCAATCCAAACTTCGATATAATCGTTCCCTCTACCGGCCAGGTCAATTTTCCGCGGCTCTCTAAAAAAGGATTATCTGTCAGAATACCAGCCATTTGACGTTGTTGTTCCAATTTTCTGCGCCGGTTTTCCCGTTCGATTTCGAGATTGGCAATTAATTTGGAAAGCTCCGCAGCAGCCTTTTCCTTGGCTTTTATTTGGGCGATCAAACTATTTTTATCATTTTTTGCGGCGCGCAATTGATACGTGCGTTTCTTTTTCTGGCTCACCAGGTTTTGCTGATATTGGTTTTTTTCATTAATAATCTTTTGCAGATCTTCTAATTCAGCGGTTAATTGAATTTTTTTATTGTTAATAGCTGCTATATTCAGACGAATAT
>JAGHBC010000010.1 GCA_021161185.1 Fidelibacterota bacterium | reverse complement strand
GACTGTGTCACCGCGGGGGCGGAGACACGAGTATAACCGGGTGTATCGCTGTTAACGGAAAATAATTAGAACAGAAATAATGAACATTGATTAACGATTTATGATTTTAGAACTTAATATAATCTGGATTTAGTTATTCGAATTTAATGTTTTAACATAGCAGCGTCGTCTTTTATGTTGTCGGCGCTCGAAAAATTTCCACTGGGCCTGCACTTTAGTGTTCATTTCCAGTTCGGGATTGGATTCGGCGTACCTGATCCCTTTCTCGAGAAACACATGCCCCAGTTTATTCAGGATCAGAGCCGGGATGCCTTTGCCCTGGAACTCCGGTTTGACACCAATCAAGTAAAAATCCACGACTTCGCAATGCTTCATGGCCCGCTTCAGATGCCACCAGCCCAAGAGAAACAGCCGACCTCGGGCTTTTTGTAATGCTTTTGACAACGACGGCATTGTAATTCCAAAAGCCACCAGGCTGCCATTTTTATCTGCGACGAGAGCAACATATTCGTGGTGAATAAAACTGAAGTATTTGTGAACAACATCAGCCACCTGTTTTTCACTAAGCGGGACAAATCCATATAACGCCTTGTAAGTTTCTTGGAAAAGATCAAAAATCTCACGTGCATATTTAAGGAGATCAGCTTTATCATTGGTTTCGATGATATGCACCCCCTGTTGACGGGCGATTCGGGTTGCATAATCGTCGATTTGAGATGGAATTTCTTTAGGCGTTTGTATCTGGTATTCGACCCAGTCCACGTCCTTCACGTAACCGAATTTTTCCAGGTGGCGCGGGTAGTAGGGGAAATTATAAATCGTCGCCATTGTCGATAGTTCTTCAAATCCATCTACCAGCATACCCGCCTGGTCGAGATCATTGAAACCGAGGGGCCGTGCAGTGACTCAGCGCCATTATCTTTTGCCCATTGCTCAACGGTTTTAAATAATTTCTCTGACACGTCCGGATCATCGATAAAATGAACCTTGCCTGTTTTCTGCCGGTATAGTCGTTATGCCGGTGATTGATAATTCCGGCGATACGCCCGGCAATTCTCCCGCTCTTATAGGCCAGCCATAATTCAGCATCACAGGTTTCAAATGCCGGATTTATATTCTGATTGAGCGTACTAAAGATTTCTTTCTTGAGTAGCGGCACCCAATAGGGGTTTTTTCGATAAAGACTAAAAGGAAACTGGACGAACTTTTTAAAATCGCTCTTGTTTTGGACGTATCTGATTATTACAGTCATGTGCCGGATAAATAAAGTCTGCCTTTTTCTTCCCGAATTTCAGATCAGAAAAATTTTCCGGCAGACAATGATAATATTTTGCAGCTTTGTGTTCGCACTCAAGGGTAAAATCCGGGGCGCATTTAAATTTTCCCCTATTCATTAATAATTGCTTTCCTGGCATTTACGGCACATATATCGATTAGAATTTATATTAATTAAACCGGGAATGGAATAATTTTGAGAATATCGGAGATAATTAATCGCAGTTCTTTCTGACGATATTACAAAAATTAAACGCGATGATAGAGGCGGCGACGAATATCATCCCGATAATTGTAAAAAACTCAGGCTGCTCTTCGGGCAGCATGGTCCATGCCAGCACGGCGCCGAAAACCGGGATGATGAACTTCCAGAGATTCAAAGACGATACCTTTACGCCCGTCTTTTTGAGCAGTAAGAACCAAATTGAAATTGATACCGCCGAAACCAAAGACAACCAGAACAGGGCAATATAATACTCACCGGGATAATTAAAACGCGGTATGCCCTCAATGGGAATCGATAGTAGCAGCAATAAAAAGCCACCAATGAAAATCTGGGAAGAATTGAGCGCCAGTGGTGCGATACCCCTGGAATCCCGGGCTACCGCAACATTGGCAAAGGCGCCGGACAAACTGCTGGTCAGCAATATCAGCACACCGACAAACTCCCTGAAACCCGTCGATATCCAGGGCTGACGGCTGATCCCGATGATCGCCACACCGGTCAAACCGAGCAACAGGCTAACGCTTTTGGGGATCGTCATTTCATCATCGGGCATGTTGAAATGGGCAACAATAGCGGAAATCAGCGGTGATGCGCCAATGATAATTGCCGCAAGCGACCCGGCAACCAACGTCATGCCGGTATAAAACAGCGCATAGACAATAAATGTTTGCAGCAAAGCGACCTTTAAAACGAGATAAAAATGTTGTTTGACTGTTTTTAAAACAACAGGCAATGAACCGGCAAAGGGCAGCAGGATCAGTCCCGAGATCATGAAACGAATTCCGGCAAAGGACAGTGGCTTTGAATATTGCAGTCCGATTTTCACGCCCACAAAGGCAGTTGACCAGAGCAGACAGGCAAAGATAGCAAGAAGTGTATATTTCAAAGGTAATTTCAACATAATAATTCCTGACAGAATAGCAATTAACTACCGGGAAAGTGAATTTATCTCAGCATACCGGAAACAATCAACCACATGATCATTGACCATGCCCGCCGCCTGCATGAAAGCGTAACAGATAGTCGGTCCGACAAAACTGAACCCGCGTTTTTTAAGGTCATTGCTCATGGCTACGGCAGCAGCAGTTTTCGCCGGAATTTCAGCCATGTTTTTCCATTTATTTATGATTGGACTGCCGCCTGTAAACTGCCAGATGTAGGCGTCAAAGGTTCCAAATTCCTTTTGCACTTCCTGAAACGCGAGGGCATTTTTCACCGTGGCATTGACTTTGGCTTTATTTCGAATAATTTCGGCATTGCTCATTAATTCTGCGACTTTGGCGGCGCCATATTGAGCGATTCTTTCCGGCTCGAAATTATCAAAAGCTTTGCGGAAATTTTCACGTTTCTTCAGAATCGTCGACCAACTCAAGCCCGCCTGAAACGTATCCAAGACCAGGAATTCAAACAGTTTCCGGTCGTCATGAACGGGCACACCCCATTCGGTATCGTGATATTCGATCATCAGCGGATCATTGGCAGGCCAGGTGCAACGGTTATTTTTCATGTAATAATACCTTTCAATTACCAGTAAAATGTTCACCGAATTTAATTCTTAATTTGTCAAAATCATAAAATAAACGGGGTACGGAGATTTGCCTCAACATTATCCGGATGACCCTGTTTAAAAATCTAACTAAACTGTAGATCTATTTTCTCTATGTATTGCTTGATCATCTCTAAAACCGCTTGCCTTAATTCAATAATTAAATAACTCTCAAAACTGTTGAAATTATCAAATCCCCTCTCTACTCCTAATTGGATGTTTATTGTGCCCATAGTTCGCCTCCTTTTTTCTCTATCTATTTAAGGTGAGTTGTTTTTTCTTTCTCCACAAGATTTTATATGCTTCGCAGTCGCCATTTCAATAGTGACAATGACGCCTGAGATGACTATATTAGATCAGGTTCTAATATTTGAGATAATAATTTGAGACTTTTTTCTGCCTATATCGATGAATCATAAACAGTAAAAAGGAAACCTCATGAATGCCTGGGAGCTTACCCTGGATTTCAAAGATGTTGTGTTGGATTTTGCGTTTATCGGCGGATTTTTGATCATTGGCACGGTTTTGAGACGCTATATCCCGTTTTTCCAGAAATTCCTGATTCCCAATAATATTATCGCCGGTTTTATGGGATTGATTCTGGGACCGGAAATTCTCGGTTTAACCAAAATGAGTGGTGATCGCCTGGGAATGTATGTGTATCATTTACTTGCAATCACATTTGTGGCGGTAGGTCTGCGCCAGGAAAAGACTCAATGGGGCAGAGGTCCCCTGAGCAAAGCCCTGGCTAATCTTTCCGGGATTATCATTCAGGGAATAATCGGACTGGCGGTGACTTTTGTATTTATCTATACCGTTAAACCGGATCTGTTCCCGGCAATCGGACTGCTGCTGCCGCTCGGTTTTGGTAACGGTCCCGGTCTGGCTTATGCTCTTGGACACAACTGGGAACGTTTTGGATTTGTGGGCGGCGGCGATGTTGGCTTAACCTTTGCCGCTATCGGATATTTATTCGCTTATTTTGTCGGGATAATGCTGATATACCGCGGCATTAAAAACAGGGAGACTCGCTTGGTAAAAGGGTTGGAGGGTATTACCACCGATATGCGCACCGGTGTAATTAAAAATTCCAAACCCCAGGTGGCTGGTTTTTTAACCCTCTCTCAGGAGGCTATTGAGCCTCTGGCATTTCAGATCGCCACAATTGGGTTGGTTTACCTGTTTACTTATTGGATTATCTATAATCTTACCGGCTTTATGGAAAACGCCGGGCTGGGCGGCTTCGTTCCGACGGTCTGGTCTTTCCACTTTTTAATTGCACTGTTGGTGGCGCTTTTTACCCGGAAGTTACTTGATTTAACTAAGAAAAGTTATCTGATCGACAAAGGTCTCATGAACCGCCTCGCCGGCGTCTCGGTAGATTATCTGGTTGTCGCAGCTATTTGTGGGATCAGTATAAAAATCGTCTGGATGTACTGGGCGCCGATTTTGGTGATGTCAATTCTGGCGGCACTGTCAACATATTACCTCTTGCGCTTCGTTTGCTGGCGGGCTTTTGATGACTACCACTTTGAAAGATTTATTGCTCTGTGGGGTGAACTGACCGGAACTCTTAATTCCAGCCTGGTGCTCTTACGGGTTACCGATCCGGAATTTGATACTTCCGTCGCCGAAGATATGGTGTACGGCAGTGGGATCGGTCTGTTTTTAGGACTGCCGGTGCTTATCCTGCTGACCGTCCCAATGAACTTTTTTAACAACGAACTTTACGGATACTGGATCGTATTTGGGTTGATCATCGGGTACCTGCTGCTGCTTTGGGGGTTCTGGCACCTGATTGGCTTTATTAAATTCAAAAATCCTTATCCAAAACAGGTGGATTAACTATATGAAATTGAAATTTGGTTTTTGGGGAGTGTTAATTTGGGGAACGACCCTCTTTGCTCAATCTTTACCCCAGGAAATCCTCTTTGTGCCCTGGGGCGATGAAAATATGGGTAATATTGAATTCACCAACGATCCCGACGGACGATTTGGTCCTCAGAATTTTCAGGTGGTTAGCGATACCGTCTATCTGCTGGATCAACAGCATCTGGTGATTCACCGTTATTTAAAAAATAAATATATCGGTCATTTACAAACCCTGCGGGAAGCGCGGGACTTTATAATCCGGTCGGGCGATGATTATGTCTGTCTCGCCAATAATGCCTTGTACTTTTATAAAGATGGAGAGATCAGCGATGTTGTCCGGCAAAAAGGACCCTTACCGCTTATTTGCAAAATTACCCGTCAAGGGGATGATATTATAGCCGTCAACCACGATGGGACCGCAGCGCGGGTTCAGGGTAGGCAGCTTGCCAGGATGAACAATAAAGGAATACCGGTTATTGATAATCGTTACCGGCTGAGCAAAATTTCGAGATCGGCGGCAGAAGTTACTGTACTCGATAATCAGGGAAAACAAAAGGCTAATATTCTCCTGGATATTCCATCCGGCAACCTGGGCTCCTTTGAATTGGCGGGGGTTGACCGGAAGGGCACAATGTACCTGGACCTCAGCCTGATTCTGCAGGAAATTCCGCTTAAAGTCCGGCGGGAAGTCTGGATGATTAGTCCCGAAGGAACAATAACAGGTAAAATCCATATTCCAACTCATTATTTTACCCGCTTTAGCAATGATTTACGGGTTACCGAAACGGGTAATATTTATCATATGATTTCGTCGGAAGACGGCATCCGTGTTTTGAAGTGGACGCTCGATGGGAAAGCCGATCGGTTCTTCGAAGGAATTTACCCGGAAAAATTTCAGAAATACCTGCACTATAACGATTCCGTCAAACCCGATAACGATCAAAAAAAAAGCTTCGGGAAAATCACGACCCTTACAACCGTAACCCGCAGTGAAGCCCTGGCAATCGGTGACTCCTACGCCGCTCATGAATGGAGCTGTACATCGGCAAATCTGACCGGTCCGTCCGGAGTAACTGCCTCTGATGGACTTTTAATCATTACGCCGTCCTGGATTCAACCCGGGGACAACGTCCGGGTGCCATATAAGTGGGGCGGGTTTAGCACTCTGAACCAGTTTGACGACGGACTGTTGGCGGGAAAATATGCCGGCGATCGCTATACCAGAAAATCCAGCGGCAGCCGTGACGCGGTCGGTGTGGATTGCTCCGGCTTTGTGTCGCGCTGCTGGAAACTGTCGTCACATTATTCCACTCGAAGTATGGATGTAGATGTAAGTTGGGATAATATAGACGGTCCAATTACTATGTTATTAAATTCTTGGGATGATATTAAGCCTGGTGATGCTATCCATAGACATGGGCATGTAATATTAGCGGTGGCAAATTTAAATAACGGTAGTATATTTTCTATAGAAGCCGCTGGTAATACGACCAACTGGAGAGTTAATTATACAACACATCAGTATTCAGATTTGGAAAATTATAAACCGCGTTATTACATCAATATGATCGGTCCCGCTATCCCGCTGGCACAGCCGGTATTGCTGTCGGCAACACGGGCGCAGAAAGCCGCCATCGACTGGAGCCTCAGCTCTGCCGAAAATGTCGACGGCATCGAACTAAATTATTCTATCGACGGCGTCAATTGGGAATCTCTGTTAGGCGATTCGCTGATTCCGCCGGATATCAAAGAAACACTATTTGAATGGCATAATGAGCCTTTTTTTGTAAAACTGCAGTCCGTTAATACAGCGGAGGGCCGGGTCGCAAGTCTGCCATCGGACACTTATGGTTTCTATTTGCCGCCAAGATACAGTCAAAAAATTTTGATTGTTGATGGATTTGACCGGGCGAGCGGCAGTTGGGGAATGCCCTATCATCCCTTTGCGCTATGGATGGGACAGGCGCTCTGCGAATTGCATGTTCCATTCGAAACGGCTGCCAATGAAGCGGTAATTTCCGGCGATGTTGACCTAAATGAATATCAAGGCGTGTATTGGATACTTGGCGATGAAAGTACCGTTGATGAAACTTTTTCCGCAGCCGAGCAAAACCGAGTTAAAGAATATTTAAAAAACGGCGGGCAACTCTTTGTGAGCGGTTCGGAGATTGCCTGGGATTTGGATTATAAAGGCAGCACGAGTGACAAATCGTTTTTCCGGAATTTTCTGCATGCCGGTTATGTGGCTGATAAAGCCAAGAGTCATCAGGTTGTTGGAACGGTGGATGGTATATTTACCGAGCTTTCATTTGAATTCGACGACGGCAGCGGCGGGATTTACCAGGAAGACTATCCCGATGTCATTAATCCGATGATGAATGCGGTTGCCTGTTTAAAATATTCGAGTGGTACAATCGCAGGAATTCAATATGAAGGTACATTCCACGAGGGAACGGTCCCGGGGAAACTGGTTTACCTGGCTTTCCCCTGGGAAACAATCACGGACGACAGCCAAAAACAGCTTGTGTTAATGCGAATTTCCGAATATTTTGGGTTCATCTGTGCCGGTATCGAACCGGAAATAGTCGCAATTCCGGAGAAGCCATATCTCAGTCACGGCTATCCCAACCCCTTTAACAACCGGGTGAATTTCCGGATTGTACTCCCATCCGAACAGGATTTCTCAATAAATATTTATAATATTTCCGGCGAGCGGATCCGGTCGATAGACAGACCTGAACCGAGCGGGAAAAGATATACAATGTCCTGGAACGGTACCAATAACAACGGTCAGACCGTTGCGTCGGGCTGCTATTTCTTTCAGGTAATTTTACCCGATCAGGCGCTCACCCGAAAAATAATGTTTCTTAAATAAGCATGGGTAATATCAAAAGAGAAAGGGCTTGTCTGACGTTATGAGCCTGAAATATAATTAGAGGAGATGAATATGACAGCGATTAG
>JAGHBC010000060.1 GCA_021161185.1 Fidelibacterota bacterium | reverse complement strand
GAAAAACCGATCCGGCGTGAATTGTTACTTAAGTCTGGTGATCTTTACTCTCAAGAAAAAATATTTTTATCTAAAAAACATATTTTTGAAACCGGTCTTTTTTCCAGTGTTAATATTCGTACAACTGATATTGATACATCCGGGAAGACCCTGGATTTGGTTGTTGATGTTCGGGAGCTGGATATGCGATATCTGGGATTGAAACTTGGCTTTGGTCAGGATCGTGGTATTTCCAGTGGTAGTGAGCCGTATACGTCCTTATCTATGGATGGAGAGTGGCTTCATCGTAATGTTGCCGGTAGAGGCAGCCGCTTAAGTACGAAACTAGGCTTATCGCTAAATATGGGAAATATTCTGCAACGCCCGAAAACCGAAGCCGAAATTTTGTATATTGAGCCCTGGTTGTTTGGTTTTCGATCATCGACTTCCTTTCGATTGAAATTTAACAATCAGATTCTCGGCAAAGAGGAGATGACGAGTTATGGCGGTGATGTGTCGCTAATATATCAACCGGATAAACGCTTTATGATCCGGACGGGTATGGAAATTAAACAAATCTTTTACACTGATATAATTTCAGGAACCCGCCGGGATACCCTTTCACGTGAAAATGAACGTGCATTTATGTTGAATATTCGCCGGGATTATCGGGACAATTTTTTATTTCCTACAAGAGGAACGGTTTTTACTCTTACCGGAAAATTGGTTGGTACTGTTCTTGGCGGTACTCAGGATTACTATAAATTCGAAACATCGTTCAGCCACTATTTTCCGTTATTCAGACGGGTTATATTTGCATATCGCGGTAAAATCGGATATATGGGAACTTTCCGAAAATCCGATGATACTCCTCCTTATGAAAAATTTTACCTTGGGGGGGGGACCAGCTTACGAGGTTGGGGCGAATGTAAATTGGTAGATGAAGCCCGTAATGTTAAAGTGTTGACCAGTGCGGAAATTCGTTTTCCCCTTTTCTGGATATTAGGGGGCGAAATATTTATCGACGGTGGTAACCTGAGCTCTGACATATCGTCATTGTTTCGTAAGACATATCGTTGGGATGCGGGTTTTGGTCTGACAATTGCCACTCCTCTTGGACCGATTAGAATTGATTTTGCGAAGATAATTAATCCCATAGGGGCAGAAAGTAAGCAACCCTATCAGTTGCAATTTTCGATTCCCTATGCGTTCTAAAAGAAAGGAGAAACAATGCTATCATTTGACCGATTTACCATAAAAGCCCAGGAAATTGTCAAAAACGCTTTCGATTTGGCACGCGATCTGGCTCACCAGCAGATTGAGCCGACACATTTTTTATTAGCGGTATTATCGACACCGGATAATGTCGGATTGATTCTTCTAAAAAAAATCATAGGAAACCCTGTTCCGTTTCAACAATCGATCAACCAACTTTTGGACAATATACCCAAGATTACCGGCAATGTTGGGCAGCCCTATCTTAGCCGCAATTCCGATAAAATGTTTCAACGCTCCGAGGAATACGCCAAAGAATTTCACGATGAATATCTCAGCGCGGAACATATTCTTCTGGGGATTGCCGATACTGCGAGTGCACAATTAAAAACAGTTCTCAAATCCAACGGGATAAATAATGAATCTCTGCTGGCAGCATTGAAGGAAATTCGCGGAACACAAAGTGTAAAAGATCAATCGCCGGAAGACAAATATCAGGCTTTAAAACGTTATTGTCGGGATTTGAACGAACTCGCTCGAAAAGGGAAACTCGATCCGGTTATCGGTCGTGAAGAAGAGATTCGCCGGGTATTGCAAATCCTGGCGCGGCGCACCAAGAATAATCCGGTTTTGATTGGTGAGCCGGGAGTCGGGAAGACGGCGATTGCGGAAGGGCTGGCTTTGCGAATTGTTTCCCGGGATGTTCCGGAAAGTATGAAAGAGATGCGTATCCTTGCCCTGGATATGGGCGCCCTGATTGCCGGAGCGAAATTCAGAGGGGAATTTGAAGATCGGCTGAAATCGGTCATCAGAGAAATTACCGAAGCCGGGGGCAGTATCATTTTATTTATTGATGAAATCCACACGGTGGTCGGAGCAGGCGCCGCCGAAGGCTCTGTAGACGCCTCTAATCTTTTGAAGCCCGCACTGGCCAGGGGTGATCTGCGTAGTATCGGTGCAACCACTTTGGATGAATATCGCAAATATATTGAGAAGGATAAAGCCCTGGAGCGCCGCTTCCAGCCGGTATTAATCGAAGAACCTTCCATCAAAGATGCCGTGTCGGTGCTAAGGGGTATCAAAGAACGCTATGAAATTCACCATGGCATTCGAATCAAAGATACGGCGTTAGTTGCTGCCGTGGAATTATCACACCGTTATATAACCGATCGGTTTCTGCCCGATAAGGCGATTGATTTAATTGATGAAGCCGCCAGCCGCTTGCGCCTTGAAATTGAGTCGCTGCCGGCTGAATTGGATGAAATTGAGCATAAAATCAGTCAACTTGAAATCGAAAGCCGGGCTCTGGCAAAAGAAAAAGATATCGAAGCCTCAAAGGAGCGGTATGAGATTATTCAAAAAGAATTGGCTCAGCTAAAGGATAAAGCTGGCACATTGCGCGGTCGCTGGCAGGAAGAGAAAAAACATATTAACCGGGTTAACGATCTGAAAAAGAAAATTGAAGAGACCAAATTGGAAGCCGAAAAAGCCGAGCGGGAGAGCAATTGGGAACGCGCCGCCCAGCTCAAGCATTCAGATCTTGTGGCTTTTGAGAAAGAGATGGCTGAAGAAAAAAAAGCATTAGAGGCTCAGCAGAGCGACAAGGCGTTATTGCGTGAAGAGGTGAGCGAGGAAGATATAGCCGAAATTATTTCAAAGTGGACTCATATTCCGGTATCGAGACTGGTTGAGAGTGAACGCCGGAAATTATTGAATATTGAAGAAAAGTTGCACGAGCGGGTGGTTGGACAGGATGCTGCTATTACTGCTGTGGCTAATGCTGTCCGGAGGGCCCGGGCAGGCTTGCAGGATGAGAATCGACCGCTGGCAACCTTTATATTTACCGGCTCCACCGGGGTTGGTAAAACCGAACTGGCTAAAGCCTTAGCGGCGTTTCTTTTTAATGATGAAAATGCTTTAATCCGCATCGATATGTCGGAGTATATGGAGAAGCATTCCGTCTCGAGATTAATCGGTGCACCCCCGGGATATGTCGGGTATGAAGAAGGCGGACAGCTGACCGAAGCCGTTCGACGAAAACCTTATTCGGTCGTTTTGCTGGATGAAATTGAAAAAGCTCATGACGAAGTTTTTAATGTTTTACTCCAGGTCTTAGAAGACGGACGTTTAACGGACAATAAAGGGCGCACGGTTAATTTTAAAAACACGATCATTATCATGACCTCAAACATAGGTTCGCAAGCCATTATGAACCAGACGGCGAGTGTTGATGAAGACAATATCAAAGTGATTTATGCGACTATTCAGGAAACGGTTCTGTCGCAATTGCGCGAACATCTGAAACCGGAATTTATGAACCGGGTGGATGAAATGATTGTCTTTATGCCCTTATTGCCGGACCAGATCAATGAGATCGTCATGCTGCAATTTAACCGCCTTTTTGAGCGGATGAGGGCAAAAGGTATTCAGGCGGAATTAACAGAAAAAGCCTGTTCGGTTATCGCATCCGCCAGCTGGGATCCGGTATACGGAGCCCGTCCGGTAAAGCGTATGATCCAGAAACACGTTTTAGATCCTCTGGCTGTGGAAATACTCGCCGGGAAATTCATTTCCGGTGATAAAATCATAATTAGCGAGCAGGATGGGAAAATTGTATTTCAAAAAGAGTGAATTTTATCGGAACAATCGTTTTTAAGAATTGTATAACCTTAAGTTTTACATTTCTTCTTTGAGAGGACAAGAGAATTAAATAAATCGCGAACTGAAATTATTTTTGGGAAATATTGATGTTAAAGGAGGGAAAAAACATGGGAAGAAGAATTTTATTAAGTACCATTATGATTCTGGTAGTGGCGTTTTTCGGTTGTACTAAGCAACCGGTAAAAACCGCTGATGGCTATTGGGAATCAGCCCGGGAATACTTTGAAAAAGGTGACTATGAGCAAACCGTTCAGGAGTATCAGAAATTAATCAGATATTATCCGCAAGATTCCTTGACGGTAAAGGCTTATTTTGCCGTGGCGGAAATTTATAAAAATAATTTACAGGATATGGAAAAATCAATAGAGGCATACAATACAATTGTTGAACAATATTCCGATCATCCAAAGGCTCCTAACGCCATGTTTATGATTGGTTATATTTATGCGAATGATCTGAATGATTTAGAAAATGCTAAAAACAGCTATGAAAAATTTATTGAAAAATATCCCGATCATATGCTGGTGCCTTCGGCTAAATGGGAAATAGAAAATATGGGGAAACCACTGGATGAGATTCCTCAACTTCAGACGATTAGTAAAGGTGGCAACTAAGACAAGGTGGAAGAATGAGTTTTAATCTGTCGGAATTGAATGATAAAATACGCCAAGAAAGTATGTTTATTCAAGCTCTTAAACAAGAAATGGCAAAAGTAATTGTCGGTCAGGAAGTAATGGTTGAACGTTTGTTGATCGGTCTTTTATGCGGCGGTCATATCCTGTTGGAAGGTGTACCCGGGTTGGCAAAATCGCTGACCGTAAGCACCCTGGCAAAAATTATCAATATATCATTCAGAAGAATCCAATTTACACCCGATTTATTGCCGGCTGATTTAATTGGCACGATGATATATAATCAGCAAAAGGGTAGTTTTGAGACGAAAAAAGGGCCGATTTTCAGTAATATTATATTGGCTGATGAAATCAACCGGTCGCCTGCCAAGGTTCAATCGGCGCTTTTGGAAGCCATGCAGGAACGGCAGGTAAGTATCGGTGATAAAACTCACTTACTCGATGAACCTTTTTTGGTTTTGGCGACTCAGAACCCGATTGAACAGGAGGGTACCTACCCTCTGCCTGAAGCTCAGGTGGATCGTTTTATGCTGAAGGTCGTTATTGATTATCCCAACAAGGAAGATGAGTTGGAAATAATCAAACGCATGGCACATTCAAACAATCGGATTGAGGTAATGCCGGTTGTTCAGCCTGAGAATCTGAAACGTGCCCAAAAAATTGTAGACGAGGTTTATATTGATGAGAAGATTCATCGGTATATCGTTGATATAGTATTTGCAACGCGTCAGCCGAAGTTGTATAATCTATCGGATCTTTCCGACCTGATTCAAATCGGTGCGTCGCCAAGAGCATCCATATATCTGGCAATGGCTGGTAAGGCGAAGGCGTTTATCGAAGGGCGCGGTTATGTAACTCCTGAGGATATTCGTGATGTTATGTGGGATATTCTCCGTCACCGCATAATTCTGACCTTTGAAGCGGAAGCCGAGGAAGTGACGACAGAAAAAATTATCAGGCGAATAATTGATACTGTTGAAGTTCCATAATATCTTTTTTTAAGATAAAAATCAAGCGTAGAATTTGCACTATTCATCGGTGGTTAGGGAAGATGATTTCATAGCATGATACCGAAAGAGATATTAAAAAAAATCCGTTATATTGAGTTGCATACAAGACATTTGGTGAATGATGTTTTTAGTGGTGAGTACCATTCGGTTTTCAAGGGGCAGGGAATGGAGTTTGCTGAAGTCCGGGAATACCAGTACGGAGATGATATACGGGCTATCGACTGGAATGTAACGGCGCGGTATAATCACCCTTTTGTGAAAGTTAATGAAGAAGAGCGGGAACTAAATGTCATGCTGGCGGTGGATGCCTCGCGCTCCGGTGCCTTCGGTTCTTTTGAAAAGTTTAAATTCGAGATCGCTGCGGAAATCTGTGCCCTTTTAGCCTTTTCAGCCATCAAAAATAATGATAAAGTCGGCTTGTTAATATTTACCGATGTGATCGAAAAATATATACCTCCCCGCAAAGGTCGGGGACATGTTCTGCGGGTAATTCGCGAACTTTTATACTTTAAGCCTCAGTCCACCCGGACCAAAATTGCAGCAGGGCTGGAGTATTTAATAAAAGGACTTAAGCGGCGTTCAATAGTTTTTATCGTATCGGACTTTGATGACGATGGTTATGCCAAGCCCTTGCGGGTTCTCAATAAAAAGCATGATGTCGTTGTGATCCAGGTGTTGGATAAAAGAGAAAAGGATTTGCCCTCTATCGGCATGGTAAAATTAAAAGATGCCGAAACCGGCGAAGAAGTCTGGGTGAATACTTTTGATAAAAACTTTCTTAAACTTTATTCGGATTATATTGAAGAAAAGCGGAAAACATTTCTTAAAGAGGCGAAAACGATCGGGCTGGACCTGATCCAAATCGATACAGCCGAATCCTATGTTGAGCCCCTGGTCAGGTTTTTCAAAATGCGTGAGAGAAGATTCCGATAGTTAGCCAAATTAAAGAAAATATGATCAAAGGCGTTATACAATTATTATTAATATTATTTATTGCAATTACCAGTAGTATTGCGCAAAGCGCTCAAATTACAGTTGAGTCTCAGGTTGATACTACAATTGCTACTATTGGCGACAAAATACACTTAATGGTCACAATCCAATATCCGCCGGCAGCGCGATTTGAATTACCGCTTGTTGAAGAGCGCCTCGGAGATTGGGAAGTCGTCGGTCAGCATCTGGGCGATCCCCAAAAAATAAAAGATGGTTTTCGCCAAACCTGGAATCTGGAATTAACCGTTTTTGATACCGGCAGTATTGTTATTCCGGAGATGGAGATCAGAGCCTATGCTTCATCAGATTCGACGGCAATGCCCTTAGTATTTAAAACTAACGCGGAAACCATCAATGTAATTTCGGTTTTACCGCCCGGCACAGTTGATCCAAAGGATATTAAGCCGCCTTTTCCAATCCGCAGAATTATTCCCTGGAATATCATTATTTTTATCCTTTTAATTTTAGCCATAATTATCAGCGGTGTTGTTTATTATAAAAGATGGCGAGCGAGGCAATTGTCTGTGCCCCTGCATGAAGATTATCTGGAGCCGCCTCATGTTGTTGCTCTTCGCAAATTGAAGGAGCTTAAAGAAAAAATATACCGGACTGATGAAGAAATCCGGCAGTATCATTTCAGTATGTCCGAAATTATCCGGGAATATCTGGAAAGACGATACTTCATCAGAGCTTTAGAGATGACGACCCGCGAGATTTACGAAGCTCTTAGTGAATTAAATATTGAACCTGAAATCATCAGTGACTTTTCAGAGCTTTCCCAAAAACTGGATCTTGTGAAATTTGCCAAACAAATACCATCATCGGAAATGATGTTTACCCTATGGGATATTGCCTATAATTGTGTTGATAAAACCAAACATGAACCCTTTCTAAACAGGAGGTTAGCGTGATAGAAGTTCGAAAATTGGTAAAAAATTATGGAGATGTGAAAGCCGTGCGCGACATATCTTTTAAAGTTCAAAACGGTGAAATCCTGGGATTTTTAGGACCGAATGGAGCCGGCAAAACGACTACTCTTAAAGTCATTACCGGTTATTTATCACCAACTTCGGGGAATGTTTTTGTAGATGATATGAATGTCATTGAAGATTCAATGGAAATTCGGAAAATGATCGGCTATTTGCCGGAAATGAATCCATTGTATCATGACATGGAAGTTTACGATTTTCTGGAGTTTGTGGCTCATGCCCGTGAAATTGATAAAAGCCGGTTCAAGTCCCGCCTGGGTGAAGTAATTGAACTTTGCGGACTAAAAGGTGTTGTACATAAGAATATTAATGAACTCAGTAAAGGATATTGTCAAAGAGTCGGACTTGCTCAGGCGATTATTCACGATCCGAAAATATTAATCCTCGATGAACCAACCTCAGGACTTGATCCGAATCAGATCGTTGAGATAAGAGGATTAATCAAGAACCTCGGCAAAGCAAAAACAGTGATTATTTCAAGTCACATTCTGCAGGAGATTCAGGCTACGGCAGACCGGATGATAATTATCAACCGGGGCGAAATAGCTGCCAATGGCACTATTGATGAGTTAATGAGTGATTTTAAAGGCAAAACCCGGCTGAAACTGGAATTAAAGAATGCCGATACAGAGTCTCTTAAGAAGGTTCAATCTTTTAATGACGGAGTTCTTTTATCTGAGTATTCCGAAAAAGATGGTGTTATGACGGCTGTCCTGGAATATCCGAATTCTCTGGATCCGCGTCAAGATATTTTCACACATGCGGTAAAAAATAAATGGGTCATCCTGGAAATGAGCAGACATAAAACCAGTCTCGAAGATATATTTCGAAATCTTACCATTGAAGGAGAAACCACCAATGCGAAATAACTTTAAGATTCTTTACCGGAAAGAGGTTCAATCCTTTTTTAACAGTCCGGTCGCTTACATTACTCTGGTCGTTTTTCTGTTGATTAATGCCTGGTTTTTCACAAGTACCTTTTTCCTGACTAATGAATCGGATCTACGGACGCTTTTTACCGTTGCGCCGATTGTTTTCATCTTTTTTATTCCGGCTATTACCATGGGGTTGATCGCAAAGGAGAAGAACACCGGTACGCTGGAATTTATTACAACGCTGCCATTTTCCGATGGTGAAATCGTCATCGCCAAATTTCTTGCGGCGCTTACACTGGTCGCAACGGCATTGCTGTTTACAACGGTCCATTTTTTTACATTGCTGATTGTTGGCAATAATATCGATATGGGCGCGCTGATTTCCGGCTATCTGGGATTGCTGTTGGTCGGTGCAGCATATACGGCAATCGGGACGTTTGCCAGTTCGGTAACGGACAATCAGATCACAGCGTTCATTATCAGCTTCTCAATTATTTTTGTTCTGTTTATTCTGGATAAAATTTTAGTGTTTGTTCCGGGGTTTTTAAGCTCCTTTTTGCAATACTTAAGCATTGATTATCATTTGAGTAATATTTCGAGAGGCGTAATCGACTCACGGAATCTGGTATACCTCGGTTCGATAATACTGTTCTTTTTACTTATGAGTATTCGAATTCTGGAAATGAGGAAATGGAGGTAGAGATGACAATAATATCAAATAAAAAGCAGTTTACTCTATATTTAATATTACTTGCCGTAATTTTAGCGGTCTTTAATATGGTTTCCAGAACCCTGTTTGTGCGATTTGATCTAACGGAGAATAATATTTATTCCCTTTCAAATTCCAGCAAGCGGGTGATCGAAAAACTCGATGATCGCATGTTGGCGAAAGTTTATTTTTCCAAAGATCTGCCGGGTCAACTGGCAAATTCAAGGAGGTACTTGCAGGATTTGTTGGAAGAATATGAAGCATATTCCAAGGGCAATTTTCATTTTGAATTTATCAGTCCCGATGAAAATGAAGAGGCGCGCAATGAAGCCCGAAATTACGGGATTCCTCCCATGCAGGCTCAGGTTATCGAAAATGATAAACTGGAAATTAAAAATATCTATATGGGGCTGGTGTTATTGTACAATGATAAAAAAGAGACCCTGCCCGTGATTCAAACCAGCGACGGACTTGAATATAACCTGACTGCGGCGATTAAAAAACTGACTCAGACGGAAATAAAAACCGTGGGAATTATGTCGTCGGACAATCCATCGATTTCCACCAGTAAACTGCAACAGCTGCTTGGGCAAACTTACAATGTCCGCACTTTGTCGTTGGATACGGAAATTCCCCTGGATATCAATACGGTTTTAATGAACGGGTTTGCGGATACCGTCGATATGGATCAATTGTATAACATTGACCAATACCTGATGCGCGGCGGACAACTCTTTATCGGGCAGGCGCGCCAGGTGGCTCATCTTCAAGAAGGGTATGCCTCGGAAATAAAGTCTAACATCTTTGATTTCCTGGAGCATTATGGGTTGAAGATTGGTAAAGATATGCTGATTGATAAGCAATGCGGGCAAATCAGCATTCAGCAACGTCACGGTTTTTTCAATTTTACCAATAGCGTTAATTACCCGGCGTTTCTACTGATTCATAATTTCAATAAAGACAATTTAATTGTCAGAAATCTTGAACAGGTGCGGATATTTTTCGTTAATGAAGTTTCGCCCACCGATTCAACAATTAACTATACATCGCTGATGAGCACTTCAGACAAGACCGGCGCCATCGCACCAGGAATGGTGCCTCAGATGACACCCTACGGACAATACAGTATGATCAAAGGATATAATATCTCACCTCACATACCCGGTTCGCAAATGAATAACCCCGCTATGGTTTCGTTTCCGCTTACTTCAAAACCGGTAGCGGCTTTAGTTGAAGGACCATTTCAAAGCTATTTTGCCGATAATCCCGACTATAATCAAAAAGACAAGTTTTTAAGTATTGGCGAAGGTGCCCGAGTGCTTTTTGTGGCGGACAATGAACTTTTTAATGATAATCGGGCGGCTGGAATACCGGAGAACAAAGATTTTATTTTAAACAGCATTGACTTTCTGTCCGGTGACCAGGAATTAGTTGAAATCCGCTCGCGAACGGTATCGACAAGACCGTTAGATCAGCTATCTGACAGATCGCGTCATTTCTGGAAATGGTTAAATATTTTTCTGCCGGCATTGCTTGTAATTATTTTTGGATTACTTCGTTGGCGAAACAATAATGCTAAACGCAAACTTTTGGAGAGTATTTATGGCTAAATCAAAAAACATCTGGTTAAGATATATCATTATTCTTGCTGTAGCTTTGGTCCTATTACTGTTTGTTTCAGTACGTAATCAGCGCTATAAGCCCAAAGTGAGTTCTGTCTTTGATATTTCAAGTGAAGATATAAACGCTGTAACAATCACAAAAGACACAACATCCCTGACAATTATAAAGAGTGATACAGCTTGGGTTTTTGCCGAACCAGATACCGGGTTAATTAAAGATTACCGGGTTGATAATTTTTTCAAATACATTGTCAATGGTAAAAAAAGCGGATTTATTACAAAAAATCCCGATAAATACGATCAATACAACGTATCCGAAAAACTTGGCTTAAAGGTTGATTTGAAAAAAGGCGAATATGTCCTGGGTACAATTTATATTGGCAGATCAAAGATTAACTGGTCCCAGGATTATATCCGTTATCCCGACGATCCGAAAGTTTATATCAGCCAAAACAAGATGCTGAGTCACGTTAGCGAAAGAGCATCTTTCTGGCGCTGATTGATACTACTCTTGTAATTGTGAGAGAATCTCACTCCTAACCCTTATTAGTATACCAGCGTTCCGTCATGAGTGAGCTCATGACGGAACTGATAAAGCGAGCCGGGATTTAGCCCTGTCGTGTATCTGATCAAAGAAAATGAAATTATTCGGTAAAGTGTTGAGATTCGCAAAACAATTACTTCCGTCGTAAAAATTCCATATAACATATTGAAAAATACAAATATTATTTGTTTTAACAGGGTAACAGTAGAGCGAAAATATTTTCATTGTAAATTAAGTGATAAATGTGAATATTTAACTTTAACACAGCGGGGGCAAATATGAAAATTTCACACTTATCATTTATCTGTATCATACTTTTAACATCAATTGGTCTTCGTGCGAATTTACCCACTCCCGACGATCAAACTATCTATTTGAAAAGTGGGGAGAAATTGACGGGAAAGATTATCAAAACCGATGCCCAGACCGGCGAAATCTCTATCCAAACCAAATACGGCATACTCATTGTTCATAAAGACGATATTCTTGAAGAAGTCATTACTATTGAGCTGAAGTCCGGCGATAAGCTGAAAGGTAAAATATTAGCAAAAACCGAAACGGCTACTAACTTGTTGACCGACTATGGTGTACTGACTATCGTAAATTCGGATATTGCAAAAATCGAATACGGATTGGAAGGTAAATCCGAAAAAATATCCGAGATAAAGGAAAAGTTTACCATGGGAAGCGAACGCCAGATCGATGTCTTTTACGATCCTACCGGTTATACGCTTGATAAAGGCGTCTTGTATGTCAGCGGTCTGTCGTGGGGATTCGGGATAACCGATCGATTTCAGATTACATCGAAATGGTCCGGTTATATTGTGGGAAATTTTAATATACGGCCAAAACTCCAACTGTTTCGCTTCGGAACCCTGGAAAAGGAACATACCTTTTCAATCGGCGGACATTACCACACCCGCAATAATCCCGCTAAATACGAGTGGTTAGAAGAAACCTATCAATTCGAGAAAGGTCATTATGATGTTTCAAGTGGGGAATGGATGTCATCTAATGATTCAATTCCGGTTTATTATGGCGGTTACCATAAGATCGGCAGTCAAATCGACATTGAGGGTAATGAAAGACGTTATGATGATCAATATAATCGTATCGAATATGATTGGGTTAATGTTGATCAGCCCGATCCCAAAGAATTCTATGAGGTTTTTGCCGTCTATACATTTTCCAAAGCCCGCAAGGGTAACACCGGCAGGATTTCGCACACTTTTGGCGCTATTGTCAGTAAGCATCCTAACAAAAAAAAACTGATGTATAAAGCCTATTACGCCGGCGGTATCGATATTCGTAAGAATCTCATCATGAATTACGAAATATTCTACGACCCTTATTATATCGAATGGTGGAACCGTGCAGACGGTCCGTTTGGTAACTACGACGAAAATTTGTCAATTGAGAAACCGGAGAAGCCTTATGTCTCACCATTTCACTTCGATGTGGGCTTTATATATGCCGTCACCGACTGGCTGCGGTTCGGGATTCATTTTCAGCCCTATATTTTCGGTATTTATATGAAATTCTGAGAAGCCTGGATAGAAGACTAATTCAGCAGCCACATCCAGACCGGCATTATGATAATCCTTTTGCCGTTTAACTCAAACTCATCGTTTTGATCATAGCTTAATATCAAGCCTTCGTCTAAATCATAGGATTGGAGAGCGTCCATTAATCCGTTGATTTCCCTTTTACGATTGGCATCATTCAGGTACCAGCAGACTTGAATGGCACTCTCAATTCTGCCTCTGTTCTTGACAACAAAATCACACTCATATTTTGATTTATGATAATATAATTCACGAAATTGACGCCTGAGTTGTAGGTAAACCACATTTTCAAGAATTCGTCCTTTATCCCGACTGAATCGAAATCCAACCACTGAAGCCAGTTTTGGATCAATGCAATAGACTTTCTTGTTATTATATATCTGTATCTTCAAGGAATCGCTATAAAGCGGTAATAAAAACATCAGGTAACTGTTCTCAAGATAATGGAAATATTCTCTGATTGTTGTTGCACTGGAAAGTCCAATCATTTTTCTGATACTGTTAAAGCTAATCTCTTTCCCGATATTATTGACGGCATAGTGAGCTGTGATTTTTAACGGCTTTTCTGATCGTAAGTTATATCTGGTTATTATATCCCGATAGAGTATATTTTCATATATTGATTGCAGATATTCGGTTTTCCCCGTTTGCAAATATTCCGGAAATCCACCATCGGATAAGTATTGATGAAACATGTTCAGCATTTTACTTTTATCAATGGATGTCAGACGACCAGGGGATTTTAATGAAATGTCTTTGAATTCTAAAAATTCTCTAAAAGAAAATGGAAAGAGCTCCAGAGAAATATGCCTGCCGGTTAAGTGTGTCCCCAGTTCTTTACTCAACATAGATGCATTTGAACCTGTTATATAAATTTTATTCTTTTGATTGTGCAATCTTCTGACAAACCGCTCCCACCCATTGACATTCTGGATTTCATCAAAAAAGAATTGTGTCCTTTCACCATACAGTTCAACAAGGGTCTCATATAGACGTTGAAAATCATCAGCTGAAAAATCCACAAAACGTTCATCGTCAAAATTAACATAATAACTGTCTTGAGGCCTAATTTGATCCAATAGGGTAGATTTACCACACCTTCTGATCCCGGAAATGATGATAATAAAAGGTGTATCTTTAAACTTAGTAATCCTGTCAGTCAAATCGCGTCTTATGTATTGGTCTGGGTCTGCTCGCTCCTCATTCTGCAAAAGAAGAATATCGCGTAACTGTTCTTTGTCCATTTTTCTTTCACTCCTGCATTAGCCGTCTATTTTGTTCTACTATAACATGATACATGCTAATATATTGGTTTATCATACCAATATCAAGGTTTTTTTTGGGGTAATTGGATACCATTTCAGACCGGGGATATTTTACAAAGAAAATACCGAAAAACACATTATCTGAATGAACTACCCCAATGCAAGTATTGAGATATCCGTGTTGTTTTTATAAAATATTTATTTATATCGGATGTTCCATATAGATTCAGCGCTAAAAACAGTCTAAATACATAATAAACAATAAATAACTATTAATGCTGCAACATAGAAGTAGCCACGACACAACAAAAATAATATTTGCGTATCTACTGGCTATTGTGTATATTATATTCGTATGTATGTGGACACGGCTACAAAAGTTAATAAGTCAGGGAAATCTTACAAAAGATATTTGCTTAGGTCTTCATATCGCGAAAACGGAAAAGTAAAACACAAAACAATTGCAAATATTAGTTCATGTACAGATGCAGAAATCGAAGCTATTAAATTAGCTCTTAAGCATAAAAACAATTTGGACGTTCTAACTTCAATTAAAAACATAAAACATCAACAAGGAAAATCTATTGGTGCAGTATTTGTTTTAAAAGAAATATCAGATCGATTGGGCATAACTAAAGCATTAGGGAATATTCAGGTAGCAGTTCTTACGTTATGGATGGTTTTTACAAGAATCATAGATCAAGGTTCAAGGCTGTCTGCTGTTCGTTTAGCTCAAACCCATGCAGTCTGTGATGTGTTAAATATTGAAAAAGGATTCAGCGAAGATGATTTATATATGGCATTAGATTGGGTTTGTAAAAATCAATCACGAATAGAGAACACACTATTAAAAAGCAGAACTAAAGGTGAAGCAGTTTCCAGGATATATTTATATGATGTTACCAGCAGTTATTTTGAGGGCAATGAAAATGAATTAGCGGAATATGGTTATAATCGTGACAAAAAAAAGGGTAAGAAACAGATAGTAATAGGTCTATTGACAGATAAGGCCGGCTGTCCCGTAAGTATAGAAGTTTTTCGAGGAAATACACCGGATCAGACAACCGTTCCTGAACAAATAGAGAAACTGAAGAAGCGATTTGGATCAAAATATATAACACTGGTTGGAGATCGAGGTATGTTGAAGACTCCACAACAGGAAGATTTAAATGATGAGTATTATAATTTTATAACAGCTATTTCCAAGCCCCAGATAGAAAAAATGATAAAAGATGGGATTATCCAGTTAGCGTTATTTGATGAAGATTTGGTAGAGATTGAAGATGGAGGGATACGATATATTTTGCGTCGTAATCCGATAAGGCAAAAAGAGATAGAGAATAATAGAATAGAAAAAGAATTAAGGGTAAGGAAGTTCATTGAGAATAAAAACAACTATCTTTTAGAGCATAAACGAGCAAAAGTTGATGTTGCTGTTCGAAATGCAAATAATTACGTTAATTGTTTGAAATTGAATAAGTATTGCAGAATTAGTTTCAAGGAGAGAGAATTAAGTTTAGAAATAAATGAAGAAACAAAAAAAGAAACAGGAAGGCTTGATGGTTGCTATGTGATAAAAACAGATTTGCCAACTTCGTATGTTTCTTCAGATGAAGTACATGACAGATATAAAGATTTATGCCAGGTAGAGAGAGCCTTTCGTAGTATTAAGACAGATTTTTTAGAGGTTCGTCCAATATATCTGCGAAATGCTGAAAGGACAAAGGGCCATGTATTTGTTACTATGTTATCATATATGATAACAAGATATTTAAAGGAAAGCTGGAAATATTTGGATTTAACAGTAGAAGAAGGAATTAAAGAATTATCCACAATATCGAGCGACATTATTCAAATTGGAGATAAAGAAATAAATAAAATTCCCAAGCCGAGAAATATGGGACAACAATTATTAGCTGCTCTTGATTTGAAATTGCCGGAAGGAATTGAGCATAAAAATGTAAAAGTAGCCACCAGAAAGAAATTGGTAGACAGACGTAAGTAATTTTATATCAGGAAGTTACAATGTATGATCTAAATCATCTTTATGGAACATCTGCTAAAACCTCTCATCGGATCACTACCCCCCTGCGCCGACCAGAGAAGTTGGGCGACTTCGCTAAGCGTCAACGGTTCATCTTGATACGTTCTGACTGATCTTTTTTCGAGCATAGTCTGTTCGACAGCGCTGCTGTTATATTTCGGCTCGGGTAGTTTTATGTTTTCAGCGGTTGAGCCCTTGCTATCACGTTCATCACCAAATAGTTGCGGTAACATAAAAGCCACTCCTGTTTCTGTGCCTATTACTGTTATGGTTATGATAACGATAGAGATTTTTTATAGTGAGTTGTATATTATTATTCTGAAGTTAGACTATAGGTTATATTTTTTCACTTTATACCGCAGCATTCGGTCGGTAATGCCTAAGAGTTTGGCGGCTTTGGCCTGAACGCCGTCGGCTTGTTGAAGGGCTTTTCTGATCAGCGATTTTTCCATATCCGCCACCTGGTCGGGCATACTTTTCGCCAGCGATTCGCCGATACAGATGGAGCTATTCAGCGGCAGGTCTTCCCGGGTAATGATCGAACCCCGGGACAGGATCACCGCCCTTTCGATAATGTTTTCCAGCTCCCGGACATTGCCGGGATAGTCATAGCGCATCAACAGGTCCAGACCTTCGGAAGAGATTTCCTTTACCACGCTGGTATTCAGACGGGAATGTTTGTGAATAAAGTGATTCACCAGCAGCGGAATGTCTTCCCGGCGCTGGCGTAAAGGCGGTACTTCGATGGGGATGACATTCAGTCTGAAAAAGAGATCAGAGCGGAATTTGTTCTCTTTGACTAACTGTTCGATGTCAACATTTGTGGCGGAAATGATCCTAACGTCGGATTTGATAACATGCGTTGAACCAAGACGCTGGAACTCCTTTTCTTGGATAAAACGCAGCAACTTGACCTGAATGTTGTAGGGAATATCGGCGACTTCATCAAGGAAAAGAGTGCCGCCGTCGGCGATTTCGAAGCGTCCTTTGAAGCTTTCATTGGCACCGGTATAGGCTCCTTTTTCACGTCCGAAAAGTTCGCTTTCGAACAGAGTTTCCGGAATAGCCGCGCAGTTCGCAACCACGAAGGGTTTGTCTTTGCGGGGGGATGTCTGGTGAATGGCTTTGGCGATCATCTCTTTACCGGTGCCGCTTTCGCCCAGAATCAGTATCGCCGACTGACTGCTGCTCACCCGGGCGACCAGGTTGAGCACTTTTTCCATCTGCTTGCTTTTGTAAACGATATCGGAAACGATATTTTCCCGGGGCTGCTGAAAATGCAGGATTTCGTTTTCCTTTTTTAGGGTGTTATGCTCGGCGACTTTTTGCAGCTTCAGTTCCAGTTCATCGAGGTCAACGGGTTTGGACAGATAATCCCAGGCGCCGTTTTTCATAGCTTCCACGGAATCTTCAATGGTTCCGTAGGCGGTAAGAATGATTACCTGAATTTCGGAATTGATGTCTTTGACCTGTTTTAACACTTCGATGCCGTTCATGCCGGGCATGCGAAAGTCGGTTATGACCAGATCGACGTAGCAGTTTTTCAGGGCGGCGATTCCTTTTTCGCCGGACTCATGGCTGTCAACCTGGCAGCCGAGTTTTTCCATGAATCCGCCAAGCACTTCCCGGTGGGAGGCGTCGTCGTCGATTAAAAGGATGGACAGAGATAAATTATTAGTTTGCATTGTCATTGGGTAAAATTATGGTGAAAGTTGTTCCCTGGTTTTCCCGGCTGTCAACTCGGATCTTGCCGCCGTGTTCGGATATAATCTGTTGCGCGTGAGCCAGGCCGAAGCCAGTGCCGTTGGCTTTTGTCGTAAAATACAGGTTAAATATTTTCGAGAGATTGTCTTTGGAAATTCCGCTTCCCGTATCTTTAACGGTAAGGATTATTTCCCGTTTTGTCGTATTCAGACCGATTTCAATCCGGCCCTGGCGAGGCGTGGCGGTGATGGCATTATCAAGAATGTTGATGAGGCACTCCTCAATTTTCAGCGGATCGATAAAGGCGTTAACCGCGACCTGATTTGACCAGAACAGCGTAATGCCGGCCTCATTGGCTTTTGGGCGATAGAGTTCGACGATTTTGTCAATGATTTTATCAAGCCGGTTCCGGGATTTTTGTAGCGGCGCCGGTTTGGAAAACTGTAACAGATTCTTAATGGCGTCGCTGATGTGGTCGATCTCTTTTCGGACGATGTCGAACAGCCGCTTCTGCTCGGCTCCACTCTCTGTGGGCTTGAATTCCCGGGCCAGGCGCTGCACCGTCATTGAGATTGCCCCCAGGGGGTTGCGGATTTCGTGGGCGACTCCGGCAGCCAGCTCGCCGACGGCGCTCATCTTTTCCCGTAATCGTAAATCCTGCTGTAGCAGATACACTTCTTGGGTAATTTTCTCTTTCTCTTTTTCTAACAGCGCGATGTTTTGAATGGAAATGGAATAGGAAATCAGGATAAAACTGATTATTAACAAGATCATTAAGCGAATAAGCACCTGGCGTAAAACGACTTTCTGCATTTTCAGTACGGGGGAGTAATCCAGACCGATGCGAATAATGCCGTAGGGTTTATGCATTACGGTCAAAGGCAGAATCGCCTCGAAGATCCGGGCGTTGTTATAGTAAACAGTGCGCCAGCGGAACTGATTGGTTTTTTGAACTACGGAAAGCAACTCATCGGTGTCAAAGTTTGACAGGGTGTCCAAATTACGGGTTTTGGCTTGAGTCCCGGCGGAATCCTGAATGGCAATATAGATCAGGGATGAGTCCGAGATCATCGTATTCAGATATCGTTCAATGCCGATGGTTTTTTGGATGGCGGTAAAGAGTTTTCCCTTTTTGGTGCCCACGATGGCGCCGCCGTTTGTGCGTGCAATGGCGATGACGTACACTTCTTCACTCTCATTTGCTAGAGGCTGGAGACCGAGCACCAACTTGGTTTCTGAGCCGTTTAGAATTGGCTCAATCAACTGGCGGCTGTTGCAGCAGTAACGGTCTTTATGGCTGTAGAATTCTCTTTTCCCGGCGTGATCATAGAAATTAATATTATAAATTTTGGTTTCCGCGGCGTAGTTTGCCAGATAGTTATTGTCGATATTGCTGAATTTTTCGAGTTTGTCCAGCAGATTCAGATTTGAAAAAAACCAGTATTCAATATAGTGTTCCAGAAGGTTATAGCTAATAATGGAATTGGCTGCCGATTTTTGGATTGTGTTGGCGACTAAATGCGTAAAATGGGTCATGTTATCGATAACAGCTTGCCGGCGCGAAAGATAATCGATAACCGCGGAAAAGCTGAGAATCAGGAAGAGCAGAATAAACACCGAAACCAGGGTTTTGGTAGTGATAATGTTTTTAAAACGTATTATGTGTACTTTCAAACGAACCTTCAATAACACTAACCTTTAAATATAGGGGTGATATAAAAAATAATGAAGTTAAATCTTAAGGAAAGTACAACCGGATAACGAGGAGAAGCACTATCCGGTTATAGCAAGAAAGGAGATGTTGGATGCGGGTATTAATCCCAGGGTTCCGGACGAATCAGCAAAACGGCCAGAGCACCGTATAAGCCTGTCACCGCGACGACCAGCAGATCAAACCAGTTTTCCTTCAGGTTTTCCCGGTAAATTGCCGTCTTAACGAAGATGGTGACGATCAGAGCGAGGAATATACCGATGAGCGCTAACCCGCCGTTGATGATCAGGTGGAAAAGTTTGTAATCGGTCCGATCACTGATCCGTTCGATCTGAAAGGGGAAGATTGCCGCTGCGATTTTGCTGCGAGTCCATTCTGCTTTTGGAACCCAACTGGCCTCGTAAGTGTCGATGACATTGTAATCCTTATCGGTCACGACACATTTGAGTTCTTCATCGTTAGAATACTTGATCGTTTTGTAGATGGGATCAATGAAGAACAAAATATCCATTTCATCGGCAATATAACCGTCAGCAGGGATGCGGATCAGTTTGTAATTGTCATAACTGATTAAAAAGACTTCATTTTGCCAGGTAACCAAAATAGCGTAAAATTCCCGGCGGGGATTTTCCTGCACAGTTATAAAGCGTATATTCAGATCCCTTGGAATGTCTGTTTTGACACAATAGGGATGCCCTTTGATCTGCTTCAGGTGGAATACGTTATTGTCGTCGTCGATAATAAAATAGCCTTCGTCAAAGGGTTTGCGGGTAGTAGGGTTTCCGGCGATGTATTTGGCGGGAAATCGGAATCCCAGCGCGGTCAACGCCTGAGTATAGATCTCCGACAGTGAATCCACGACTGTGTTGGTACGGGCGTCAAGAAATTCAATCCGTTTGTTAATGCGGAACAGTTCATTTGGAAATTCTAGACGGGTAAAATCCGACTGCGATTCAAAAAGCGGATTCAGCCGGATCATAGGCGTATTAAAATAGCTGCTGCGAATCCGGGCCACCTGTGAATTCCGGCGGATGTAAGAGATACTGATGGGAATTCCGTCGATGCTGTCGGGAAGAACGCCCCATTTGTCCAGATTGTAAAAGTATGAGAAAGGCAACAGTGCTTCAAAGCTTTTACGATCATAGGAATTGCCCTGATTGTCCAGGTATTCTTTTTCGCCGTTGTTATCGCTGAACTGGATATACACAAAGTCTTTTAAGATCGGGCTGTATGAGACTCGCGGCTTATTGATGGGTTTATCGAAGATCATCCAGTAAAGGTTGGGTAGCAGAATTGACAGGGAAACCGTAGCCAGGATAATTATTGAATAACGTGATAGTTTTGCGGTCATTTTGTGCTTCCTTTCCGTAAACGGTATCCCGGGAATAATATGATAATCCCGAAAAGGATTGAGACAAGAAAATAAGTTCCAATTGAGTATTGATATTCACAGTACCCGCGTTCCAGGAACAGACTCTGGATAAAGGGGACAAAGAACAATACCATGAGTACCCGGTATTTCCAGGAGGGATCGAGTACGGTCGCTGATGTTGCCAGGTAACTGACAAATCCGGCCAGTAACCAGGGCAGGACGGTAATCAGTGAACTGATCGTTACTTCTGCCGGAAAATAGATTGATCCGATAATGGCCAAACCTATCAGAATAATAATGGCAATAAGCAGAACAAATGCCAATCCGATGGAGGACATAAAAAGCAATGATTTGGTTTCACTAAACGGCAAATGAAATGTTAACCGGTAACGCTTCTTCGCCATTTCCGGTGCAAACTGGACGATTGCCAGGATAATTGCCGTGAAAGTTGGGATGTATTTCAGGACTGAGTAGTAGAGCGCCTTGCGCTGAACAAAATAAACCCAGACATTAATAGGATTATTCATTTCAAAATACTGGCGCACATTCAGTCCGATATATACCATAAATCCTAAAATGACGAGAACGGATCCCAGAACAACCCAGCGGATTTTCAGCCACTCTTTGTACAATATTGCTTGATACATTTTGAAATCTCCTAATATTTTCCCGTTAATCCGATGAATGCGTGTTCCAGATTCATGGTTGTTTCATGAAAATCCTGATATGAGATGCCTTTGTTGGACAGGTAATTTTTGACATCCTCTTCCGCTTTGAAGGAATATACAGTATATTGGTTTTTCAGATTTTCCCAGTTGGCAACGGTGTCATCGAAATCCAGATCGGGAAGCCGTTCATCCACTTTGAAGTGATACTGATGAAAAGAACCTAAAAACTCCTTAATCGGCATCTGCAACAGAATTTTCTGACGTCCCATAATAATGGCATCATCAATAATCTGTTCAAGATCCTGGATAATATGGGAGGTCATAAAAACGGTTTTGTTGTTTTCGCGAACATAATCAATCAGGT
>JAGHBC010000048.1 GCA_021161185.1 Fidelibacterota bacterium | reverse complement strand
GGAAGGCGCTGCAATCGATGGAAGTAGCGGTGCATTTACATGGACTCCCACCTATGAGCAAGCCGGCACTTATGATATAGTTGCGGTGGTCTCCGATGGGGCTCTGACAGATACATCAAGCACAGCGATTGTAATACTGGATTATGTTCCCGGATCTGATCTTTTCTTCTCGGAATATATTGAAGGCTCCAGCAATAATAAGGCGCTGGAACTATTCAATGGGTCGGATGCTGCCGTTAGTTTGGATGATTACCGGATTGCTCAGAGTGTCAATGGCGGCGGATGGCAATATTATCACTATTTCCCGCAAGGCGCGACTCTGGATACCGGTGATGTCTGGGTAATTCTAAATGATGGAACTTCCAGCGATTATTATCTCGCTGCAAATGCCGATGAGGTTCTACCTTATCCGAGTGTTGTTCATCATAATGGTGATGATGCCCGTGGTATTGAAAAACGGTTTATCTATGGTACCGATACGACTTGGGTTCTGATTGACGTGATTGGTATTCCCGATGAAGATCCGGGCAATGGCTGGGATGTCGCCGGAGTTACCGAAGCTACGAAAGATCATACCCTGATTAGAAAAGCTACTGTGACCATGGGTAACATCGATTGGGCTGCTGCTGCCGGTACGGACGAAGAAACTTCGGAATGGGTTGTGATGCCTCAGAATACATTTAGTTTTCTGGGCTCTCACCCGCATGATGATTTTGTAGCTCCTGAAATCGCCGGTGTAGTTGCTATTTCGGAAACAGCGCTCCAGGTCAGGTTCTCTGAAGAAGTTGATTCTGTTGCGGCAGCTGATGTAGCCAACTACTCAATTGATGGTGGCATCGGCAATCCTGCTTCCGTTGAAATGGTGAAAAACAATATCGCCGTTTTGACCATTGCCGAAATTCTGCCGAATACTGCCTATGTACTGACAGTTAACGGCATAAAAGACCTCGCCGGCAATGTGATTGCTGCAAACAGCGTGGCTAACTTCAAACTGGAAGAATTAGGCGAATTGCCGATTGATATCGTCAGCGCCGATTTTGAAACGGGTATGGGTACCTGGAAGGAACCAACCTATTCTGGCTCAACTTCGGGTATATTGACAACTTCGACCTTTGGGTTGTCAGATGAAGCAGTGTTCGATGGAGCAAAATCTGCGAAGATGACTCTACTCGACGATCCGGCAGAATCAGACGGCTGGTTTGTCAGAGTATGGAATTCCGGCAGACCGGATTTTGCCGTTGACTCAAAAATATTTATGTATGTCAAGGCATCCGATCCCGATATCCAGGTCAGATTCTTATTCAAAGATGACGGTGCCGGTGGTGACGGTGAATATCTCGCCAGTCCATGGGTTGATATCACTCACACCGAAGATGACTGGCAGGTAGTTGGGCTTGATCTTGCCAACACTCCTCTAACCAGCTGGGTAGTTGTAGGCGATGGGATGATCACTTCGACGGATGTTGTTTCTATTGATGCTATTCAGTTGCAATGCCCAAACGACGTTGACGCAGTGCTTTATTTCGACAAACTTACCGAAAGACCTAATATCAGTCCGGTTGAGGTTACCTTTGAAGTCAACATGGCGGTACAGACACTTCTCGGTAATTTCAATATTGCCAGCGATATTGTCGATATAGCCGGTAATTTCAATGACTGGGGCGGAGACGTTATGGTTATGGATGACGCCGATGGTGATACTGTGTATTCCATTACAGTTACCGATTTCTATCCCGGAGAATCTCTTGAATTCAAATTCCGGATTAACAGTAACTGGGATACTTCGGAATTCCCTGGTGGCGGACCTAACCGTGTCTATGTTGTTCCTGCTGAAAACAGTGTCGTGCGGTATTGGTATGATGATAAAGATCGTAGTTATCTTGGGATCGAAGATGCTTATGCAATACCAAAAGCTTTTGCGCTGCATCAGAATTATCCGAATCCTTTCAACCCCATGACGACCATAAAATACGAATTGCCCAAAGAATCCTTTGTAAAAATCACGATTTATGATTTAATGGGACATAAGGTTCGTGATCTGGTAAATCAAAACCAGAATGCCGGATATCAGACAGTTATATGGAATGCTACCGATAATTACGGAAGAAAAGTAAGTTCAGGTTATTACATTTATATAATGGATACGGAGGGTTTTCACAAAGCCCAAAAGATGATTCTGTTAAAGTAATTCAGATAACCACAGAAAAAAAATAAAAAGGCTGCCTTCGGGCAGCCTTTTTCGTATTTGTTTGTTTAGAAAACACCTGTCAGGTATAATCAATTAATCTTAATCTGAAGAAGAAAAACAAATAAACCTGACGGGTGTAATAAGACCGGAATATGTGCCCTTACAAGAGATTATTGTCTTGAGTAAAATTTTATTGATAGGACTTGTACTAGGTTTTAGTTTACTCGTTTCCGAATTGAATTTGGGAACGAGTAAGGCTTTCAAATCCCGATGCACCTGATTGACGACATTTATAATTCCTTGACGTATTGCCTCATTAATAAATCATACCGTAATCAAGAAACTGCCTCATGAATAATCTTACCTTGGAGTTCAGTCGTAAAATTATCGTCAACTAGCAATTCATCCCTTAGCCAATTATAATTAGTCGATCCTTAAATACCATCTAACGCTATGATATACAGTTGGTTAAGTGCATATTTATCTTTGATTATTTGCAAACGGTTTGGCAGAGCGATAACGGGACAGAGTTTATCGGTCCCTGGAATCAGAAACATAAACAAACACTCTACCAACAAATTGTGCAACAAATGAATTCAAAATCCATTCAGATTCCCGTCGGTCGCAAAACATATAACAGCGACGTCGAAGCCGCTCACCGAATTATTGAAGACGAATTCTATGATATGGAGGACTATCACAGCCGCAATAATTTCTTCAATAAAGCATTTACCTATAGCATTTATTTCAATTATCAACGTATATTTCGCTATAAGAAGATGAAAACACCAATCGAAATCTTAACCGACCAGAACCCGCCAAATATCAATCCCGATCGCATCGGCGTCTTTCAGCCAATCATCACCGACCAACACCTCTATCTAATCACGAAAAGTGGATACCATGTCCCTAGATCGGAAATCTCTGGAACTGTGTGTAAACAACCTCGCAGAATTAGAACTATCCCGACTGATGTCGAGACGAACAAAATAGGGTTAGAATTCGACACACAATCCAAAGGAGCACATACTATGATGAGAAGTATCAGGCAATTGCCTGACCAACAAGGAGACTCAGTGCTTCCTATTCCTAAAAAGTTTAAGAGCAGAGATTTCCCATGTCAAGTAAAATCTTTAAAATTAAACTCATTAATTTTTCGAAAATCTATTAACATATTATATGAGGAAATTAATTATGTCAGTTATTAAAAGATATGAAAACAATCCAATTTTAACAAAAGATGATGTTCCGTATCCTGTAGTTACTGTCCACAATGCTGCCGTAACAAAGTATAAAAATAAATATGTAATGGTTTTTCGGTCTCATTTACATAACGGGCGAAGTATTCTTGGGTTGGCAGAAAGTGAAGATGGATACTATTTCAGGGTTCAGGAAACACCATTCATGACTCCATCAAAGGAAGGGGTCTTTAAAGAATACGAAGAATATGGTGTTGAAGATCCCCGCATAATTTTTATTGATGGAGAATATCTTATTACTTACAGTGCTTATTCAAGACACGGTGTTAGAATAGGTCTGGCGAAAACTAAGGATTTTAAGACTGTTGAACGTTATTCCCTTGTAACAGAGGCTGACCATCGCAATACTGTTATCTTTCCTGAAAAATTTAATGGTCTTTATGCTCGCCTTGATCGACCTCATTCCGAGATAAGCCCATGGTCAATTTGGATTTCTTATTCTCCTGATCTGAAATTTTGGGGGGAATCTAAACTTATTATAAAGCCGATGCAATATCACTGGGACGAGATGAAGATTGGCCCGGGAGCTCCCCCGATTAAGACTGATAAAGGCTGGCTGAACATTTATCATGGAGTTTTTCCCACAATGGACGGGAGTGTTTATCGTTTAGGAGTTGCATTGCACGATTTAAAAGATCCTTCTATAATAAATGGGATCAGTGATGATTGGATTTTACAGCCGGAAGAGCCCTATGAGATTACCGGTTATGTTCATAATGTTGTCTTTACGTGTGGAGCTGTACCTGAAAATGACGGTACGGTAAAAATATATTGGGGCGGCGCAGATACTGTTATGAATGTTGGTACAGCAAATATTAACGAACTTGTAGATATGTGTCTATCTAAATCAAGGAAAGCTATTTAATATGAAAGTTGCAGTTTTATCTACTGTCTGCTGGAGTACTCCTCCAGCTCATTATGGCCCGTGGGAACAGGTAGCTTCAAATATCACAGAAGGTCTTGTTGAAAAGGGCATAGATGTCACACTTTATGCAACTGGTGATTCTTGTACCGGTGGAAAACTTGAATGGGTAATAAAGCATCCTTACGGCGAGAATCCCGAAATGGATGCTAAAGTATGTGAAAGCCTGCATATCAGTCATCTTATGGAGCAGGCTGATAAATATGATATTATTCATAATAATTATGACTTCATTCCATTAACCTATTCTAAATTAATAAAGACTCCTATGATAACAACTATTCACGGATTTTCTTCACCAAAGATTATTCCGATTTTTAAAAAGTACAATGATATCGGATATTACGTTTCTATAAGTAATTCTGACCGTTGCTCCGAATTAAATTATATTGCAACAATCTATAATGGAATTCAGCCGGATCAGTTTTCTTTTAAAAAGGAACATGGAAATTATCTTCTTTACTTCGGGAGGATTCATCATGATAAAGGAACATTTGAGTCAATTCAGATATCTAAAATTGCTAAGATGAGACTCATTATTTCCGGTATTATTCAAGATAAAAAATATTTCAAAGAAAAAGTAGAACCATTCGTAAACAACGATGATATCATTTACGTTGGCAACTCAGGTCCAAAAAGACGAAATGAACTCTTAGGTGGTGCTTATGCTTTGCTTCATCCTATAAATTTTAATGAACCTTTTGGATTGAGCGTAGCTGAATCAATGTTTTGCGGAACACCCGTTATTGCCTTTCGTAGAGGGTCTATGCCGGAGCTTATAGTTGATGGGAAGACAGGATTTCTTGTCTATTCTGTAGAAGAAGCTGTAGAGTGTCTGAAGGAAATTAAAAATTTAGACCGAAACTATTGTAGAGTATGGGCTGACAGTAATTTTAGTCAAAAGAAGATGGTAGATGATTACCTTAATGTTTATAATAAGATTCTTGGAATAGAATAAAGTAAACCATAGCAAAGCTATTGACAACAATTATTAAACCGTAAAATCTATATTAAGTTTTTTGTTGTATTAACATCCGAGGATTGGTTTGATTTTTCTTTGCTGTTTCAGACCTGCATGAACTCTTGATTTGTGGTTCAAAATTTAAAAAAACTCCTTATAATGGATCAATTATATTTGGCATTTCTATTTTGGGGTAATTAAAATACAAAAAAGGTTGTCAAGGGGCGCACAAAAATGTATCACTTTAGCCTCTTGGTCCATTCATAACGACCACCTCCTTTTCGATTTTTTCTTTAAGCCTAAAACTCTTCCCCGAATATTAATAACCACACTATGGTGAAGCAAACGATCTAAAATATAGGTGCTTTCGTTTATATCTTCTGCATATATTCACAAGTGCAGAAAAATAGAACGAATTATTGAGATCATTTATGCGAGATAATCTAAAAAGAGAAATTGAGATTTCTAAAAAACGTTTTGGATATATCTATTTAAAAGACCTCAAAGCTTTGAACTGGGATTTGATGTGGCTATAGAAGGTCTCCAAAATTATTTGAATAATCGAGGATGCAAGTTGCCGAAATTGATTAAATATGCAAAATCAGGCAAGAAGGTCAAAAACCACAAAAAAATAAAAGATATTATTATAAAAGCGAGATCAAAACTCTGCGGGAGAATGAAAGAAAATATCGCACGATTTTCGAGAAATGCCGGGAAGCGGTTTATATCACTACCCTTGAGGGAGAATTTTTAGAATTCAATGAATCGATGTTGGAATTATTTGGCTATGACAGATACGAACTAAAAAATCTGAATGCCGCAGATCGCGAACTTTTTCGAAAGAAAATTGAAAATGAAGGCTCCCTGTCCGATTATGAATTGAATTTAAGAAAAAAAGACGGCACGGAATTCGCCTGCCTGCTGATGACCACTTTGTTGTATTCCGATGAAGGTAAAATTATCGGATACCTCGGCAGCATCAAGGATATCACTCAATGGAAACAAGCAGAAAAGAAAATGGCTGAATTATATGAACAGTTAAAAGATGCTAATATATCCCTGTTCTTTGGCTATGCTGCCGAAAAAGGTCACAAAGATGCTTTGAAAACAGTTCTCTATGAAGAACAGACCGGCATTCTGATTGACAATACCGGCAAAATAATCGGCATTACCGAAAAAGCCCGGGAAACAACCGGCAAATCCCGGATGGAATTGCTGCGCTCGAACTTTGTTGACCTGCTTAATAGCGCCAGCCGGGCTCAGTTTGAAAATGATCTAAGGTCTGCGGCGATTGAAGGCGCCTATAATACTACGGTGGCTCTGGATGTGCCTGATAAAGGTGAAAGTGTTTTTGATGCCAGCATCATGCGTATAAACATGGAAACGCGGAAAAATATTTTAATTCTCTTGAGAAACAAAGAAATAGAGCAATAAAGGCAGGAAACCAATTTAGCCCGCCTGCTAGCTAACGGAGGACGGGGAGGACTCCTTCGTCAGTCGGAAATTGGTTTTGTAAGGAATCTTTATTGATTATTAACAAAATAGTAATTACTTTCATAGAAAATAAGGATGAATGTAAAAATGGAAAAGCTCGGTCGTATTCTTTTGGCGGAAGATAGTGAAAACGACATTGAACTCACTCTAAACGCTCTGGAGGAAATCAACCTCGCTAACGAAGTATTTGTGGTGCATGATGGAGAAGAAGCTTTGAATTATCTCTATTATCGCGGCGAATATGCCGACCGCCCAAAAGGCAATCCCATAGTTGTGCTGCTCGATCTTAAAATGCCGAAAGTTGACGGACTGGAAGTGCTGCGCGAGATCAAGCAGGACAAAAATTTAAAAACTATCCCGGTGGTAGTGCTGACATCTTCAAGAATGGAATCGGACCTGATCAAAAGTTATGATCTGGGCGTCAATGCTTATGTCGTGAAACCGGTGAGGTTTGACGAATTCGTAAAAGCGGTCAAAGAATTAGGCGCATTCTGGGCGATTTTGAATGAAGCGCCGCCGGGTTCGGTTAGTAAAATGATTAAATAGTTTGTCATTGATTGAAAATGGTATAGTTAATTCTTTTTAAACAGCAAGGTAGATTTTCATGAAAAAACTAAAAATTCTCTATCTCGAAGATAATGTGACGGATTTTGAACTTACCAAAGCTATTCTGGAAAAAGAGCAGCTGCTGGATAAAATTGAAAGGGTGGAAACCCGGCAGCAATTTCAAACAGCCCTGGAAAATAACGATTATGATATTATCCTGTCGGATTACAGCCTGACGGATTTTGACGGTATCAGCGCTTTAAAGATCGTTTTGGAAAAATACCCGGAAACCCCTTTTATCATCCTATCCGGGTCTCTGGGCGAAGAATTAGCCATCGACACTTTAAAGATGGGCGCCACCGATTATGTATTGAAACAGCGCATAAGCCGTCTGATTCCCGCAGTCCGCAGAGCCGTGAAAGAATCGGAAGAGAAAACGAGGCTTAGAATTGCGGAAGCCCAAAGCGCCGCTGCTTTGGAAGCGCTGAAAGAGAGTGAAGAGAATTTCAGAACTCTGGTGGAAAATTCCTTTGACGGAATCCTGATCAATGACGTCACGGGCAACTATCTCTATGCTAATAACAGAGCCGCTGAAATTTCGGGCTACAGCATATCTGAATTGTTAAAACTTAATGTGATCGATTTGACTCCTTCCGAAGATAAAAATAAAATAGTAAAACGGGTAAAGAAAAGGATTGAAAATAATCATACTCCTGATTATTTTGAGAGTGTTTTGGTTCGTAAAGACGGCAAAGAGATTCCAATTGAACTTACGGCGGCTCCTACGATATGGAAAAACAAGCCGGCTGAGATAGTGTCTGTGAGAGATATTACGGAACGTAAACAGGCGGAAAAAGAGAAAGCACTTTTGCAAAGCCAGCTTCAACAGGCTCAAAAAATGGAAACAATTGGTGCTCTTGCCGGGGGAATTGCTCACGATTTTAACAACCTGTTGACCGTTATACAGGGAAATGTTCAATTAGCCCGAATGAAATACAAAGATAGTCGGGAACTGGATTCCTATCTCGAACAGGTCCAAAATTCCAGTGATCGGGCAGCGAAACTGACCCGGCAACTGCTGACCTTTAGCAGAAAACAACCGATAAATCTCAGTATCCTGAATATAAATACAGTAATTGAAGACATGCTGAAAATGTTACAGCGTCTTATCGGGGAAGATATTAGTATTGACACGAACCTGAGCCCGGAACTGCCGAGTATCAAGGGGGATGAAGGTAATATTGAGCAGGTAATCATGAATTTGGTGATTAATGCGAGAGATGCCATGCCTGAGGGCGGGGAAATATTGTTAAAAACGGAAAATGTAGAACTGCATGAAAATGAATACACCGGGATTATCGGCAGCTATCCGGGGGAATTCGTTTGTCTTACCATACGGGATACCGGCGCTGGTATAGATGAGAAAAATTTAAGTAAAATATTTGAGCCCTTTTTCACTACAAAAGATAAAGAAACAGGTACCGGGCTAGGATTATCTGTCGTATATGGCATTGTCAAGCAGCACAAGGGGTTTATTCAGGTTCAGAGTAAGTTGCAAGAGGGAACAACCTTTAAAATTTATTTTCCAGCTTCGGGAAAAGTTCAGTTTTCGGGTACGGATAATTTGAAATCTTCAAAACTTAAAAGAGGGAAAGGTGAACGAATATTATTGGTTGAAGACAACGATGCGATTCGTTCCTTATTTTCCAATGCGTTGGCTATGCAGGGGTTTGAAGTAACAACTGCGATCGATGCGGAGGACGCAATTATCCGCTTTACCATGGAAAACGGCAATTATGATTTGGTTATCAGTGATATAGTTATGCCGGGGAAGAGTGGTCTTGAATTAGCTGATGAACTACGGTCGCGCAAACCCGAAATAGGGGTAATTCTCATGAGCGGATACCTTGATAAAAAAATTAAGTCATTGGAAATTACTCAAAAAGAGTATAAACTTCTACGGAAGCCGTGTGAGATAGCAACCCTGTTGAATACCGTAGCAGAGGTATTGGAAAAATAATTTGCAGGTGATACCGTTATAATCCAGCGATGTATGACCGAAACCGGGCTTGGTCCGGAGAACAGGATTTTTGTTAACTCTTAAAGTCTCATAAAAGTTAATTTCTGGCTTCTTCGGGAAAAGATGATAGTCATTAAACTTACTCACAAATCAAAAAAGATACCGGATGCCGGCTTGTCCGGGTTAGATGAAAAGTCATATTGATGAATATTTCACTTTGAATAAAAGGAGGAAAGAGTCGAGTGCTACGTGATTTCGATAAGAGCAGATATTTATTAATGGCAGGAGGGGAAATAATGCAGAAAATTAGCGCTTTACTACTATTTGCGGTTTTAATTACGGGAATTTCTTGCAGGGTTGAGGATCAAGGCTATGGAGCGGAGGACTTGGACTGTTGGCGCGACGCCTATTGTGTGCAGGAAAGAGTCGATATGGCGCGGGAAGCGGAGGGGATCATTCGGGCTAAAGTTGATAATCGGTGGCAAGAGTATAAAACCGTAGATTTGCCGGAAAAATTTGTCAGGTGGAGCGTTACAAAGCGCCTGGAAACAATGGAAAGATTTCGCAAGCATCAGCCGCCGGAGCTGTCCGGACCGCACAATGCGATGGTGGCGTCTTACGGTGCAAAGCGCAAGGATTCTCAATTCAAAATTAATAATGCTGTTAAGGGTGTGGGCTTTTTGCCGAAACGGGAGAAAATAAAGACGATTATCAAAATGCTGGAAGATACCGGAAACAACCCTTTTCCCGTTAAACTCGATACTTTAACGGCGATGTACGCAAACGCAGATGATATTTTTGATATGAGCAAACAGGTGTCGCTGGAACTATATGCGACTCCCGAATTTACGACGCAGACCTTCTTAAATCAGATGCTTAATCCGGCAGTTGCTCTCGTATTCCTGGATATTCCGAGTTTTAAAATCAAAGCGATTGTGCGTCTAATTCACCCCGACGATCCGAATCTGTCCGATTATGAAAGAGACGTTGTCCGGTATATAAATTTGATCCACAGCTATTTTCACGGTGAATTTTCAAAAAACTTTATTGCGGCGGTCTATAACGTTGTGGAAGTTTACGACAATTCTCCTCAAAAAGAGGCTCGGGGACGCCGGATAGCGCCCTGAAAGCAACCTGTATTAGTTAAACGAGGAGCGTTTATGAAGATTCACGAATATCAGGCAAAAAATATTTTAAAAGAATTTAATGTGCCGATGCCGCAAGGTATGGTTGCATTTTCAAAAGAAGAGGCTCTAAAAGTTGCTGAATCAACCGGCTATCCCTGTGTTATCAAAGCCCAGATTCACGCCGGGGGCAGAGGCAAGGGCGGCGGCGTAAAAGTTGTCAGTTCGGTAGCGGAAGCAAGCGCGGCTATTGATAGAATTTTTGGAAATCCTTTGATTACAGCGCAGACAGGACCTTTGGGGAAAACGGTAAATCGGTTACTGATCGAAGAGGCGGTTGATATTCGGCGGGAACTGTATGTTGGAATAGTCATTGACCGAAAAAGCGCCCTACCGGTAATAATGGCGTCCACTGAAGGTGGTGTGGAAATTGAAGAGGTTGCCAAACATACGCCTGAAAAGATTTTTAAAGAATACGCCATTCCGGGATTTGGAATGCAGGATTTTCAATTTAACCGGCTTGTTTATGAATTGGAATTAGCGGGGGATACCGCTAAAAAAGGTAAGATATTTTTGCAATCTCTGTATAATGTATTTCGTCGAACCGACGCCTCCCTGGTAGAAATAAATCCTCTTGTAATTACCGCAAAGGGAGAAATAATCGCCTTAGATGCTAAAATTACCTTTGATGATAATGCCCTTTTCAGACATCCCGAGCTTCAGGAACTCCGGGATTATAGCGAAGAAGAACCGTCTGAAATAGAGGCTTCTAAATATAAATTGAATTATATCCGCCTGGATGGGAATGTGGGCTGTATGGTGAACGGCGCCGGTCTGGCGATGGCGACGATGGACATCATTAAGTATTATGGCGGGGAACCGGCAAATTTTCTGGATGTCGGCGGTATAGCCTCATCCGAAACAGTCGCCAACGGCTTTAGGATTCTGCTTTCAGATCCAAATGTTAAAGTGGTTCTGATCAATATATTCGGGGGAATCGTCCGTTGTGATCGCGTTGCTGCCGGAATTGTTGAGGCTCTCAAGAGTATGGACATCAAAATACCGGTGGTTGTGCGCCTCGAGGGAACAAATGCCGAAGAAGCCGGAAAAATACTCGCCGAATCGATCCTTGATTTTAAAATAGCCCGAAACTTTCAGGAAGCCGCGCAGATGGCTGTTGCCGCGGTAAAATTTTAATAGTTCCTTCTCAAATTCAGTGGGTAAAATAAATAAAAGGCTCTTTCTTGAATCGAGTGGATAGGTCCGTGGTCTGTAATCGGTGGTCAGTAAACCGTAATCCGTGGTCCGTAGACAATGATTCTTTGAGTTCAAAAATGGAGAAACAGAAACCTGGGGCAGTTTTGCAACAAATAACGACTTATGAATACTATGGTTGTTTTACTGACTACGGTGCACAGACAACGGGTTACGAAATTACCCGCTCTAAACGAGAAGGAATCTAATTAATGGAGAGAACCGATGAGCATACTAATAGATGAAAAAACAAAAGTAATTGTGCAGGGAATCACCGGTAAGGAAGGCGCTTTCCATACGAGCAAGATGCTGGAATACGGCACCCGTGTTGTCGCCGGCGTGACGCCCGGTAAAGGCGGACTAAAGTCGGAACAGGGTTTACCGATTTTCAATACTGTCCGGGATGCCGTTTCGGAAACCGGAGCCAATGCCGGTGTGATTTTTGTGCCGCCCCGGTTTGCTGCCGACGCTATCCTGGAAGCCTGTGATGCCGGGCTGGACCTGGTTGTGTGTATTTCGGAAGGCATTCCAACTCAGGATATGATTAAGGTCAAATATATTGTCGATCAATCGAAAACTCGATTAATTGGGCCCAATTGTCCCGGGATTATTTCGCCGGGAAAATCGAAAATCGGGATTATGCCGGGATTTATTCATAAGGAGGGTTCGGTGGGAATTGTCTCCCGCAGCGGAACCCTGACTTATGAAGCTGTTTATCAGGTCACCCAATTAGGGCTGGGGCAATCCGCCTGTGTCGGTATCGGGGGCGATCCGATTATCGGCACTACTTTTATTGATCTACTGCCTTTATTTGAAGAAGATGAGCAAACAGAGGCGGTAATATTAATCGGTGAAATAGGCGGCACTGACGAGGAAGAAGCGGCAGAATATATTAAGGCGAATTTTTCGAAACCGGTTGTTGCATTTATTGCCGGAAGTACGGCGCCGTCCGGACGGAGAATGGGACATGCGGGCGCCATCATTGCCGGAGGAAAGGGAACCGCTCAGGAGAAGATCGCGGTTTTAAAATCTGCCGGTATTTCTGTCGCTGAAAATCCCGCCGTTATCGGGACAACATTAATTGAAATTCTTCGCTGAAAACTGAAGAACGGATTGAAATGCTTAGAAAAAAATAGTATCTCGTTTAAGTCTCTTTTACTCGCGATGGAAGTAAAAATAGTTTTGCATTTAAGGTAAATTCTTTTATTTTATTAATGAGGGATTGATGGATTTATCTGAGAATATTCGGCAAGTTTTTAAAACAGTACGTAATTAGTGTTTTTCAAAATGTTGGTTAGCCACGCTTTTTAGTATGTCGGAGACCATTGAAAAAGACTTTTGCTTTTAATCGATTTTAAGGTGGAATTATGCGCCTTTGTCGTGCACGGTTCTGCCGTTGAACATTTTGCGATGTAGCGGTGAACGCATTTGGGTTTAAGAAACAAAAATAGGAGGGTATTTTGAAGGAAATTAACGTTTCAAAAATCATTCCTGTCGTCAAGAAATTGTGTATTGATGCAAATTACTATGCCGGTGAAGATCTGGTCGAAAAAATCCACGAATTCCTGGATAAGGAAGAGTCGCCGACAGCGAAAGAAATTTTGGTTCTGATGCTGGAAAATCAAAAAATGGCGGCTAAGGAAAAAATGCCTATATGTCAGGATACGGGCGTAGCGGTTATATTTGTGGAATTAGGGCAGGATGTGCATCTGGTCGGAGGCGATTTTTACGCGGCGATCAATGAAGGAGTCCGGCAAGGCTACCAGAAGGGATATCTGCGCAAATCCATGGTGGACGATCCGATAATCGAACGGAAAAACACCAAAGATAACACTCCCGCGATTATCTATACTGATATTGTTCCCGGTGATTTCATTAAAATTACAATTGCTCCCAAAGGAGGTGGCGCCGAGAACATGAGTGAAGTTAAAATGATGAAAGCTGCCGACGGTATCGAAGGAGTAAAAGATTTTGTTGTAGACAGAATCAAACGTTCCGGCGGAAATCCCTGCCCCCCCGTAGTTGTTGGCGTTGGACTTGGAGGCGATTTTGAACAGAGCGCTCTATTAGCAAAAAAAGCGTTGTTAAGACCATTGAATGAAAAAAATCCCGATCCGAAATGGGCTGCTGTGGAAGAAGAGATTTTAGAACGAATCAATAATCTGGGAATCGGTCCCCAGGGATTGGGCGGGCGGACCACCGCACTGGCAGTTCAGATTCTGTCCATGCCCTGTCACATCGCCTCCATGCCCGTGGCAGTGAATGTTAATTGTCATGCTTCTCGTCACGAATCAGCAATTATTCAATAGAATGTGAGGTTAGCGATGTCAACAGAAATTCATTTAAATACACCGTTAAAGACGGAAGATCTTGAGAAATTAAATGTAGGCGACAAAGTCCTGATTACCGGGACGGTCTATACTGCCAGAGATGCCGCGCATAAACGTTTGGTGGAACTGCTTGACGCCGGTAAGGAATTACCCTTTGATATCCGGGGACAAATTATCTATTACGTCGGACCGGCTCCGGCACCGCCTGGAAAACCGATCGGTTCGGCGGGACCGACGACCAGTTACCGGATGGACCCTTATGCCCCGATTTTAATGGATGCCGGTCTGAAAGGCATGGTCGGTAAAGGTCCCCGCGGGCAGGGAGTTATCGATTCGATGGTTAAAAACAAAGCCGTCTATTTTGCCGCTATCGGCGGAGCCGCAGTGGTTATAGCCCAGTCGGTCAAAGAGGCCAAAATCATTGCTTATGAAGAGTTGGGGGCGGAAGCAATTCGCGAGCTAAAGGTGGTGGATTTTCCGGTATTCGTTGCCAACGATACTAAAGGCAACGATATTTATAAAATTGGTGTTGAGAAGTATGCCAGATAAGTATGGCGGAAGTCGGTGGGAGTGGAATCGTTTTGCCAGTTCCCATTCATTTTTGTCTACTCAGGGTGAATCGGGATACTCCGGATAACAATGTAAATGGTTAGCGTTTGAGATGAGATTACGGAAAATTCAAAAAATAAAAAGGCAGTTATAAAAGGAAACAGGAAGGGAGGGATTTATGGATGAACTTGAGAAGCTCCGCAGAGAGGCTTTAGAGTTTGAGATGCAAGGAAAGATCAAGAAAGCGATTGATATACTGAAACAGATTATGGAATCCGAACCGGAACAGTATGATCTGCGAGTGAAATTGGGCGAGCTGTATTACGTTTCCGGCGATATTAAAAGGTCAATCCATGAATTTGAAACGGTGATCAAGAGCAAGCCCGACTATACCTTTGCTTTATATCGGCTGGGAATTTCCTATTTTCGCGCCACCCGGTTTTCCGATGCTATCAAAGTATTTCGGCATATTACCGAAATTGAACCTGATCTATTCATGGCTTACTACTGGGAGGGGTTATCTTATTATCATACCGGACGATTTAAAAAAAGTATTGAAGCCTACCAAAAACTTACCGATAACAGCCCCCACAGTACCTTAGGGTATTATCAATTATCCATAGTCTATAAAGCCTCCGGGAAATATGAAGACGCCATTCAATGCTTGCGTGAAATTCTAAAGGAAGATCCGAATGTGGTGTCGGTTCACTATCATTTGGCTCTCTCCTATCTGGGTGTTGGCAATGAAGAGTTGGCGATTAAGCATCTCGCCAAAGTTAAAGAACTCGATCCGGAGCATCTGGACGCCCAACGCCGATTGAAAGAATTAACCGATCCGAAGGATTTATATACTTTTGAAGTGCCGCCGCTTTAGTCCATGAACTCAGAATAAAAAGAGATTCAAAGCTGAATCTGTTGCGAATATGTGAAATAGTAGAGGAGTTTCTATGCCGAAACCTAAAGTAGCCTTTTACTGGTGCGCATCCTGCGGTGGATGTGAAGAAGCCGTTTTAGACCTGGCAGAAGATATACTTACGGTAGTTGAGGCTGTCGATATCGTCTTATGGCCCGTGGCGTTGGATTTCAAGAGAAGCGACATTGAAACCATGGCGGATGGTTCGATTGCCGTGTCATTTATCAACGGCGCCGTGCGGACATCCGAACAGGATGAGATGGTGAAATTGCTCCGGAAAAAGTCTCAAATAGTTGTTGCATTTGGATCCTGTGCCCATCTCGGTGGAATTCCGGCTTTAATGAATTTATCATCACGGCAGCAAATGTTTGAAACAATTTATGATCAGGTCCCATCGGTTAACAATCCCGAAGGAACCCATCCACAAACTTCTTATTCGATAAAAGAGGGTGACCTGACGCTACCGGAAATTCATGAGGCGGTTCGGGCATTGGACCAGGTGATCGATGTGGATTATTACCTGCCGGGTTGCGCGCCGCCGCCGAACCTCATTATTGAGACACTTACGGCGATTCTTGAAGGTAAATTACCCGAAAAAGGGGCTGTACTAAGCCCGGAAAAATCACTTTGCGATACCTGTCCGAGAAAAGATTCCAAACCGGATAAAATAAAAATTTCAGAACTCAAAAGAATCTCAATGACAAATATTCCCGAAGATAAATGTTTTCTGGCTGAAGGGGTTATCTGTTTGGGACCGGCTACCCGTTCGGGCTGTGGCGAGCGCTGTATCAATGCCAATATGCCTTGTCGCGGTTGTTTCGGTCCTACCAAAGCTGTAGAGGATCAGGGAGCGAAATTTCTATCGGGTTTTAGCTCTTTGTTCGATAGCGAAGATGAAAAAGAGATCGAAGCCTTTGCCGAATCGGTGATTGACCCGGCGGGGTTGTTCTATATGTTTAGTCTGGCTTCGTCGTTAAAAGCAAAATTTCACGATTCTGAATAAACAGAGGAATATTTATGGGAACTCGTATAAAAATTGATCCGATTACCCGATTGGAAGGTCACGGCAAAATTGATATCTTTTTGAATGACAACGGCGACGTTGAGCAAGCTTACTTTCAGGTGCCGGAGCTGCGCGGATTTGAGGAATTCTGTAAAGGTCGTTTGGCTGAGGAGATGGCGAGGATTACTCCCCGAATTTGTGGTGTCTGCCCGACGACGCACCACATGGCGTCCGGAAAGGCATTGGACGATCTGTACAAAGTTGATCCGCCGCCGGCAGCGAAGAAGATCAGGGAGTTGATCAATTCGGCGTTTATCTTTGAAGATCACGTTCTGCATTTCTTCTATCTCGGCGGACCGGATTTCATTGTCGGACCGAATGCACCCAAAGAACAGCGGAATATATTTGGTGTAATTGGAAAAGTAGGACTGGAAATCGGCAAGCAGGTGATTGGTATTCGGCGTAAAGTCCGTTCAATTATTGAAAAACAGGGTGGGCGTGTAATTCATCCGGTCTGTAATCTGCCCGGCGGTGTGTCTAAAGGCGTCACGCCGGAGGATGCGGAGGAGTACAAAATCATAGCGGAGGAAGCGGTTAAGTTTGCTCTGTTTAGTCTTCAGACCTTTGAAAAGATCGTCTTGCAAAACAAGGAATATCTCGATCTGATTATGGGCGATATTTACCGGCATGAGACCTATTACATGGGGCTTGTCGATGAGAACAATAAAGTGAATCTATACGATGGTGATATACGGGTAGTAACTCCAACCGGTGAAGAGTTTGTAAAGTTCAAACCTCGCGACTATCTCAAACATATAGAGGAACACGTCGAGCCGTGGAGCTATACAAAATTCACATACCTGAAAGACGTCGGCTGGAATGGTTTTAGCGATGGTAAAGACAGCGGCGTTTACCGGGTTGCTCCGCTGGCGCGCTTAAACGTTTCCGACGGTTTGACAACGCCGCTTGCGCAGCTGGAATATGAGAAAATGTTTGCCGCTTTAGGCGGTAAACCGGCTCACAACACACTTGCCTATCACTGGGCGCGGCTCGTGGAAGTGCTTTACACCGCCGAGCGTTTACGGGAATTGGCGAACGATCCGGAAATTCTCTCTCCTGATATCCGGACTATTCCAACCGAGACTCCCGATGAAGGCATCGGAGTAGTCGAAGCACCGCGGGGAACGCTTTATCATCACTATAAAACCGATTCCAATGGTCGGATTACGAATGTAAATCTGATTGTAGCAACTACAAATAATTCCGCTGCGATTTGTATGTCCGTCGAGCGGGCAGCCCGGAAACTGATCAAAAAGGGAAAAGTTTCTGACGGGATTCTTAATATGGTCGAGATGGCATTCAGAGCCTATGATCCCTGTTTTGCCTGTGCGACCCATTCGCTGCCGGGACAAATGCCCTTGATCGTATCCATTTTTAACGATCAGAAGGAAGTAATCCAAAAGTTAGTGAGGGATTAACTCATGACGAAGAATAGAGTAATCAGTTCACGCAAAATCGAAAGTGAAGCCCTGGAACAGTTGGAAGAGATTTCCGGCGTTAACATCTATGCCTGCTATCAATGCGGAAACTGTTCGGCGAGTTGTCCGGCTGTGGAGTTCATGGATATACCGCCTCATCAGGTCATTCGTCTGGCGCAGCTGGGATTTATCGATGATCTGACGGGATCGGAAACACCCTGGATTTGTGCCGCTTGTATTACCTGTACCGTAAAATGTCCCCGTGGTGTCGATATTGCCAAAGTTATGGAAGGCTTGCGGCAAATCGTGCTGAGGAGCGACTTCGAGCATATAAACATTCGCGAGATTGACGAAAAGCTCAGGAAAAAACTGCCGCAGATTGCGCTCATCGGCAATTTCAGGAAAACCATCTTATAGCTATAATGGAGGAATAATGCAGGTTTCGTATTATCCTGGCTGTACGCTTAAAACCAACGCAAAAAATTTTGAAACATCGGCGCTGGCGGTATTAGATCGCCTCGGTGTGACAGTCCAAGAACTCGAAGATTGGTACTGCTGTGGCGTCTGTTTTTCCCAGACATCTGATAATCTGATGCAGCAGATCGCACCGATCCGGACGCTGGTAAAAGCCAAGGAGAGTGGAAACAGGCAATTACTGGCGCTTTGTACGATGTGTTATAATACATTGAAGCGATCAATTGAGTTTATCAAAGCGGATGAAGAAAAGCTGGAGGCAATTCATAAATTTATGGATCGTGAAGCCACCCGTTTTTATGGCAATGAAGTCGAGGTAATTGACATATTATCCTTAATAAAACAGATTGGGTTGGATAAATTAAAAGATGCCATTGTAAAAAACGGCGAAGATTTAAAGATTGCATCTTATTACGGTTGTATGCTGCTGCGCCCCAAGGAGATTGCCATTGATTCTCCCGATGATCCCAATATTATGGAGGAAATTATAACGGCTGCCAGTTGTGAGAATGTCTATTTCCCGTTTCGGACAGAATGTTGTGGTTCTTATCAGATTGTTAACGAGCCGGATATTATCAAAGATCGTGCTAAGAAGATTGTTAGTTCAGCTATAAAAAATGGTGCCGACCTGATAGTAATGCTGTGCCCGTTATGCTATTATAATCTCGATGAAGTTCAGATAGAAATTCAGAAAAAGGATCAAAGTTTTCAAACCATTCCGGTGCTTTATTTTACGCAATTGCTGGCGCTGTTAATGGGGATTGATCCCGATATAAATGATTTTTCGTTGCATAGTGTTGATCCCAGGCCAATCCTCAAAAGGAAAGGATTGTTATGAAAAAAATCGGCGTATTTGTCTGCCATTGTGGAATCAATATAGCGGCGACGGTCGATATCAAATCCGTCGTTGAAGAGTTAAAAGATTATCCCGGCGTCGCCTATATTCAGGATTATAAATATATGTGTTCCGATCCCGGGCAAAATCTGATCAAAGATAAAATTATATCGGAAAAATTAGACGGTGTTGTCGTGGCTGCCTGTTCACCCACACTGCATGAAAACACCTTTCGGATGACGGTTAAGACGGCAAATATGAACCCTTATAATTGCGAGATCGCCAATATCCGGGAGCAGTGCAGTTGGGTGCATAAGGACAGGAGTGCCGCGACGGCCAAGGCGAAACTAATTATCAAGTCGGTGGTGGAAAAAGCGCTTTTAGATGAAGAACTCGAACCGGTAAAAGTACCGGTTGTGCGCAAAGCGTTAGTCCTCGGCGGTGGGATTGCCGGTATCCAGGCGGCGCTGAGCATTGCCAATAGCGGTTACGAAGTGATCCTGGTGGAGCGGCAATCATCGATCGGTGGACGGATGGCCCAACTGTCTGAGACTTTCCCGACCCTGGACTGTTCGCAGTGCATCCTGACGCCCAAAATGGTAGATGTCGCTCAACATGGAAAAATCCGTCTGATGACCTATGCGGAGCTGGCCGATATTTCCGGTTTTGTCGGTAATTTTAAAGTAAAAATCAAACAAAAAGCCAGGTATGTAAATTGGGATGAGTGTACGGGCTGCGGGCTTTGCGTTGAGAAATGTCCCAGGAATGTTCCGTCGGAATTTGACCAGGAACTGGGCAAGCGGAAAGCCGTGTACACGCCTTTTCCTCAGGCGGTGCCAAACAAACCGGTTATCGACGCTGACAATTGCACCTATTTTAAGACCGGAAAATGTCAATTATGTAAAACTGTATGTCCTTTTGATGCTGTTGATTTCGACGAAACGGACAAATTTATCGAGGAAGAGGTTGGCGCTATTGTCGTTGCCACGGGATATGAAGTTTACCCTATCCTGAATATGAGCGAGTACGGTTCCGGCAAACTGCCCGACGTGATTGATGGATTGACCTTTAAGCGGATTTTATCGGCGTCGGGACCTACCGGCGGTGAAGTGCGAAGACCCTCGGATGGTAAAGTGCCCAAAGAAATTGTTTTTATCAAATGCGTGGGCTCAAGGGATCCGGAGAACCACTTTCCCTATTGTTCAAAGGTTTGCTGCATGTATACCACCAAGCACGCGATGTTGTATAAACACCGTGTTCATGACGGGCAACCCTATATTTTCTATATGGACGTGCGGGCCGGCGGCAAGGGCTACGAGGAATTTTATCAGCGTGCTCAGGAAGAGGAGAAGGTGATTTTCCTGCGGGGCAAAGTCTCCAAAGTTTACCAGGATGACGATAAAGTCGTGGTTTGTGGGATCGACACTTTGAGCGGCACTAATGTTGAAATTCAGGCGGATATGGTAGTTCTGGCCATGGCTATTCGGCCTTCGAAGGGAGCGGAAGATTTGGCGAAATTGTTGAAAATTGGCATCGATCAGAACGGCTTTTTAACTGAGGCTCATCCCAAATTGCGTCCGGTGGAATCGCTGAGCGCCGGCATTTTTTTAGCGGGCTGCGCCCAGGCGCCGAAGGATATCCCAGATGCCGTGTCCCAGGGGGCGGCAGCAGCTGCCATGGTTTCGGCGCTTTTTGCCAATGAATATCTGCTGCATGATCCGATTATTATCGGTGTCGATGAAGATTTGTGCTCGGGCTGTGGGCTTTGTGTCAGCGTCTGTCCTTATGATGCCCGGGAATTGAATCGCGAGAAGGGAATCGTGGAGGTTAATGAGATCTTGTGCGAAGCCTGCGGCGCTTGCGCAGCGGCCTGTCCGTCAGGAGCGGCACAGCAGCGCAATTTTACGGATGAACAGATCGGTAATATGATTAAGGCGATTTTAGCATAGTGATTTGAAATTAGAAATTTGAAACCATGTACAATAGAG
>JAGHBC010000043.1 GCA_021161185.1 Fidelibacterota bacterium | reverse complement strand
TACTTTGCATCAATATTATGAATTTGCATTGAATAAGATTTAGCATGAGCCGTGTACGAGACCCGTACGCACGGTTCTGTGAGAGGGATAAAGCAGGATTAATTAATCTTGCTTTGCCCTACTCGATGTTTGAGAATAAGTAAAATAGACAATCGAGTAATTTTTGGAGAATATGGACTTTATAATTAATCATTGCAATTTCTGTCTGTGATGCCCAAATTCAGTTTCCAATATTGGTTCTTTTGAAATTGTAGTGAGGAGAGAAAATGAATTCAGTTTTGAAAACGATTTTGATACTTGTTTTGGCTGCTTCGATACTGTTTGCCGGCGCGAAGGATAAGCCCGATTGGGTGGGTGGTTTTCCCGATGGTTGTACCTCTATTACCGTAGGAAAAAAAGCGTCCGCCGACGGGTCGGTGATCACCTCCCATACCTGCGACAGTCACCGGACGAGATCCTGGTTGGATATTGTACCAGCGAAGAAACATAGAAAGGGCGAGATGGCAACTATTGTTAAACGGGCGCCTTATGATTCTCTGGCAATGCCGACTTATAAACATGTTGTCGTTGGTGAGATTCCCCAGGTGGAATATACCCATGGCTTCATTAATACCGCATATCCCTGCATGAACGATAAACAACTCGCTATCGGTGAATCTACATTTGGTGGTCGGGAGTCTCTGCACGAACCCGACAAGAATATGATTGACTGCCAACAGTTGGTGAAATTGATGTTGGAACGCTGTAGCACAGCACGGGAAGCAATTCAGATGTCGGGTGATCTGTTGAAGAAATACGGCTGGAGTGATGAGGGTGAATGCCTGACTATTGCCGATACGAAAGAGGTTTGGCATTTTGAAATTGTCGGCCCGGGCAAAGGCAACAGAGGCGCTGTTTGGGTGGCTCAGCGGGTTCCCGATGATCATATTTCCGTCAATGCCAATGGCAGCCGGATTCGGGAAATCGATCTTAGCGATCCCGATTATTTCATGGCTTCCGATAATATATTTCAAGTTGCCCAGGACAGCGGCTGGTGGAATCCGGCAAATGGTCCTTTTGAGTTTGTCTATGCCTATGCTCCTGAAAGTCGCCAATCCTATGCCGCGCGCCGTCGGGAATGGCGGGTTTTTGACCTGGTTGCGCCGTCGCTGGGATTGCATCCCAATTCTGAAAATTACCCTTTTTCCGTTAAGCCCGACACGCTGGTTACTATGGCGAAAATGGTGGAACTTTTTCAGGATTGGTATCAGGGCACTGATTTTGACATTGTAAAAAATATCAAGTGGGAAAATCCCAAAACCGGTAAATATGAAATCTCACCCTTAGCAAATCCCTGGATGCCTTATGACATGCTGTCGTTATTTAAGATCAATGGCGGCTGGGGCTGGCGCGGTGAGCGGCAAATCGCCCGCTGGTACACGATGTATGCTACTATAACTCAATCCAGAGATTGGCTGCCCGATGAAGTTGGTGGTGTCGTCTGGCTGGCTTTTGACAATGTGGCTTCGTCGATCTATGTACCGCTCTATTGTAGCATTACCGATGTGGCTAAACCGTATAAGACGCCCGGTCGTCCCACCGGCTTTAGTCGCGAATCCGCCTGGTGGGCATTTAACCGTCTTGGAACATTAGCTGCTCAGCGCTGGGGCGATATGCATAAGGATGTCTGGGCGGTCTGGAAACCCATGCAACAGGAACTGTTTGTCGATCAGGAAAAGGTCGAGTCTGAAGCCCTGAAATTATTAAAAAAAAATCCGAGGAAAGCTCGGCAGTATCTGACTGATTATAGCATCTATTGGGGTAATAAAGTTGTTAGGCGCGCCTGGAAACTCGGCGATGAACTCTGGACGAAGTATGATGAAAAGTGGTGAGAGAGACCGAATTTCGAATTTCAAATTACATCACTCCAATACTCCAATACTCTATTACTCCATTTCAAATTGCAAATATCAAATATCAAATATCAAATATCAAATATGACGGTTTCGTAAAAAATCTGGGGAGTGTCATTCTGAGTGATAACGAAGAATCTCTAATGCCTTTACGAACAATGTTATGGAGATTCTCCACTTCGTTCAAGAATGACATATTTTCCCCTTTTTACGAAACCATCAAATATCAAATTGGAGATTGTAGATTGGAGATTTATGATTGCAAATTTTTATTTATCAAACAGCGCTGTGCTAAGATATTTTTCGCCGCGGTCGGGGAAGATGACAACAATCATACCGGAATCGATTTTTTGGGCAACCTCATAAGCTGCCAGCATCGCCGCGCCGCTACTCATTCCGACAAATATGCCCTCTTCTTTGACGATTCGGCGAGCCATTTCAAAGGCTTTTTCGGTTTGGATCATTATCATCAAATCGATTTTTGAAGGGTCATAAATCGAAGGCACGATAGCCTCTTCCATATTTTTCAGACCCTGAATATAGTGTCCTTTTTCCGGGTGGGCACAGACGATTTTAATTGCAGGATTATTCTCCCGCAACGACTTGCCGACGCCCATAATTGTGCCGGAAGTGCCGATTGATGAAACAAAATAATCCACCTCGCCGTTGGTCTGTTCCCAGATTTCCTGACCGGTGCTTTTATAATGGGCTATTTTATTGTATTTGTTGGAAAACTGGTCAGGCAGGAAATACTTATCGGGATTATTATGCACCATTTCCTGGGCTTTATGAATGGCTCCGTCGGTACCGTTTTGTGCTTCGGTCAGCGTAACTTTTGCGCCGAACGCCCGGATCATCTTTTGGCGTTCCACTGATACGGCTGCACTCATGACGATTTCCACGTCATACCCTTTTACAGCGCCGATCATCGCCAGACCGATACCGGTATTTCCCGAAGTCGGTTCAATAATTGTTTTGTTTTGTTCTAGTTTGCCCTCGTTTTCAGCCTGCTCGATCATTTTCAAGGCGATCCTGTCTTTGATAGAACCGGTTGGATTAAAGCCTTCCAGCTTGGCGTATATCTCCACTTTCGGGTTGGGATTCAAGCGGTTGATCCGAACCAATGGAGTTCTGCCAATTGTTTGTAGTATGTTTTTGTTAACCATATATCATCTTCTTTTTTCTGCTTAATCAACAAATAACAGCAACGGTTCCATAAACCATAAACCATCCTTTTATCCGGCACACTCCGCCGGGTCGGGTACATTCCAAAGAAAGAGCCCTTTTTCGATAAAATGCCGAACCTGTTCGACCGATTGTTTAGCCTTGCGTTCAACTGATTCTGCCGTATTGAAGGCATTATGGGGTGTAAAGATTACATTCGGATATTTCGAAAGCGTTTTAATAATTCTCAATTCATCATTCTTAACTTCCGCGTTTGTCCTGAGGGCCGTACCAAGCTCATTTTCAAAGGGATAAACGTCAAGGGCAATTCCGCTTAAAATATTTTCATCCAAGAGCCGTTTTAGACCGGAAGGCGGTGATTGTTCACCTCGGGCGACATTGATAAATAACGCGCCGGGTTTTGCCTTTTTCATCCGTTCATAATGAAAATAGCCGGTGTTTTCCGGGGTCAGGTTCATGGCGGAAACAACTAAATCCGCATCCGGGAGCGCTTCATCGAAATCTACATAGTCAACATCGTTATGTTTACGAACAATATCGACTCCCTTAACGATCATATCCAGTCCCCTGCCTATCCGCACAACCTCATGCCCGATATTTCCAACTCCAACAACCAGTAAGTTTTTCCCAAAGCTTTCCTGCCCGGTGAGACCGTCGCGGTGGAAAGTTTTAAATTGTTCGGCTTGTTGGGGCAGTTTACGCCAGAGCGCCATCCAGAGCAGCAGAGCCTGTTCGGCGACAGCCCGGGCACAATAGAGCGGTAAATAACCTAAGTGTACGGATTGACCGGCTTTATTTTTAAGTGATTGAAAGTAATCAAAACCGGTGCTGCGGGTTAAAAAAGCCTCCGCCTCAGCTAACCATGAATCCGGAATAATAGTTTGCGTGCGGGTGCTGATGATTATGGCAGGAGCATTTAGATGATCGCATTCCTGAATGGTTTTATCGGAAAATCCGGCTATTATATTGTCGGGCAGATAGCGTCTGATCGCTTTCTGCTCTTCGTCAAAGGCTTCGTAAAAATAGACGTCGTATGTATTCATGAGTAAATTCCGTAATTAGAGGAGAGATTCCAGACCTTTTTTAAAACGCTGCAGACCTTCCTGCAGATTTTTTATACTATTGGCATAGGAAAAGCGTACATAATTTTCCATACCGAACGCCGAACCCGGCACGATGGCGATATGAAAATGTTCGAGCTGATGGTGACATAATTCGACCGTATTGGTAATGCCTTTTTTATTATTATGCAAATAATACGAAACGTTTGGCATTGTATAAAAAGCGCCTTTGGGCATAGCGCATTTGACATTATTAATCCGGTTTAATTCCGAAACGAGGAAATTTCGGCGTTTTTCAAATTCACGGCGCATTTTCTCGATGCTGCCGTCATCTTCGTTGAGAGCGGCGAGTGCAGCTTTCTGGGAAATTGAAGTGACGCAGGAGGTGGAATGACCCTGGATGCGGGTGGCACATTGAATGATTTCATGAGGGCCGGCGGCATACCCAAGTCGCCAACCGGTCATTGCGTAGGCTTTTGAGACGCCATTTATTACGATAGTGTGCTCTTTAACCTCTTCAGATACCTGTGCGATGGAATAATGCTTTTCACCATCGTAGATCAATTTTTCATAGATTTCATCGGAAATAATCAGAATATCGTATTTCAGACAGACTTCTGCGATCTGTTGCAATTCTTCTTTTGAATAGACCGCACCGGTGGGATTATTAGGGGAATTTATAATCAATGCTTTGGGATTAGCGAGAGAGCTGAGCGCTTCTTCAAGCTGATTCGCAGTAATCTTAAAATCGGTGCTTTCATCGGTTGGCAAAAGTATTGGAAAAGCGTCGACCATTTCTACCTGTGACGTATAACTGACCCAGTAAGGTGAGGGAATCAGAACTTCATCCCTAGGGTCGCAAATCGTCATCAGTATATTGACGATAGATGCTTTTGCGCCAGGAGAAACGAGTATATCACAGGGGTCGTAGAATAAATTGTTATCGTTTTTTAATTTGGTAGCAATAGCCTGACGAAGTTCCGGAATACCGGCGGCGGCGGTATAGCGGGTGAAATTATCATTAATTGCCTGTATACCGGCATTTTTAATATAGTCCGGTGTGTTAAAGTCCGGCTCGCCGACGCCAAAATTGATCACATCAATTCCTTTGGCTTTCATGTCGCGGGCCAGAGCATTCATCGCGAGGGTTGGGGATGGCTTAAGAGCTTTTGCTCTATGAGAAATTCTGAAAGACATATCAAATCTCCTGAAAACAAAGTTAATATATAAGATATAAATTTGATCGAGAAATGGTAGAATGAAATTGATTTATTTCAACATTTCCTGCCCGCTGAAGTTGCGGTAAAGCGTCAGTTGATTCAAAATCTCATCATATTCGTCACTATTATCCAGAATAATTTTCGATAAAAATTCACCCAATCCTGGACCGATCATATATCCCTGACCGCACATCCCCGTTGCCAAAAGAAGATTTTCAAATTCTCGGCTGTATCCCACTATGGGAAATCCGTCGGGAGTCATGGGATAGAGACCGCGCCAGGTTCGGCGAACTCTTAAGTTTCTCAGACGAGGATATAGATTGACCATCCGTTTTATTACCTGTGGTAAAAAGACCGAGGTATTATCACAATCGGTTCCGGGAATTTTAGGATCCGGCGTAATGCAAAAAACCACCTGTCCTTCTATATTCTGGTAAAAATAATAATTTGCCGACCCCTTTTCCGGACGAACATCAACAACCATCGGCTCAAAAAATCGCTTAACCGGTTCCGTAATGCCCGCTTCATGGCTGTCGGGGTATACGGGTACATCCAGACCGAGTAGATTGCCTAACTTCCGGGAATCGGCTCCGGCGGCGTCGATCACCAAACCGGCTGAGTAAATTCCGGCATTGGTTTTAATTGTCGTTATCCGGTGGTTTACAACGCCAAATTCGATTACCTCTTCATTGAACTGAAAATCCGTTCCCTGATGACCGGAAAGCATGAAAAAAGCATCAATGGTTTTAAGCGGCGAAGCGAATCCATCTCCGGGAGAATAGGTGCCGCCCCGTAGTTTTTCCGGATTTATACCCGGGACTATTTTATCAACCTCATCCGGTGATATCCAGTCGATATTCAGATGGTAATGTTTTTGAAATTCGAGAAGCACTTTGAGTGTACTTTCTGTGGCTTCATCATAGACAGGGAAGAGGTATCCGCCGGCGATCCAATCTACATTAACTCCATATTCCTCCTCAAGATGAGAAATAATCTCGATAGTCTTTAAACAGATATTGATCTTTGCCGGGTCGGAGTGAGTAGCCCGGATGCCGCCGATAGCGGCACGGTTCTGACCTCTGCCGGGAGATTGTAATTTTTCTAAGACGAGGGCGCTGAGACCTCGCCGAGCCAAATAAAAACTTAACGGAACGCCAATACTGCCTGCACCGATGATTACTACGTCGTATGATTTCATGGTCTATTCAACATCCTCTTCGTTTATCAAGGTGTACATGGGAATTTCTACACTCAAAGGTCGCTTAGTACCGGGAGTTACCTCATTCCAATCTACCCCGGCTAATTTGAATATTCGCGGGAGTAAGGTAGAGCAATTTTTACCGCCACAGGCGCCCATTCCGACCCTTATCTGTTTCAATTGGTTGACATCCCTGATTTTATGCTCTTTAATATAATCTACTATTTCTTTGACTGTAACCATTTCACAATGACACACAATGCCGTTATCGGGCAGATACTCAAAGGAGGGACCAGCCATCGGTTTTACGGTTTTTTCCGGTTGAACGCGTATTCCGCTAATTTTTGCACCATTTTCTAGAGATGTTTTAACATGCACCAAGTGAGTTTTATATTTTTTATTAAATCTTATCTTTAGCACTTCAACCTCTTCGAGGAAATTCCCTTGTTGATCGGTCACTGGAATTTTATCTTTAACTTTAAAATCAGGAATATATTCATGCGGAAGGATAACTTCCGCGGTTGATTCATTGATTTTTCTGGCAAGGGTAATGGCCAATCCCGGGCAAATCAATACGCACAGCCCGCAGCCGGTACAGCCACCCAAATACCGCGGAATATCCATAATATTTCCCAACTTTGTTTCCAGTTGAATGGCATTCACAGGACAGACTGATGTACAGGGATTACAGGGGATTTCTTCATCGCACCGAATGATGGGTTGGAAAGTTTCGGTAAGAACTGTTTCAACGGGATCGTAAACACTTCCCGGTTTGCTTTTTAGAATTTCGGCTTTCGTGCTCCAGCCGGGATCGACATAAACTTTCTTACCGAGTAATTTCGCCATCTGAATGCCGGCTATCCTTCCGCCGAACATTGCCGACGATGCCTCGGCGATTTCCTGAGCATCTCCCGCTTTGATGACTGTAAATCCGAATTCCTTTGCCATGTCATAAAATTCATCAACCGGTGACAATCCGACGGCAATCAGAAGAGTATCGACTTCAAAGGTTTTAGCGGTGTCCAGAATCGGCTGGTAATTTTTATCAACTCTGGCAATCGTCACCTTCTCCACTTTATCGGTGCCTTCCGCCGAAAGAACCGTATGGTTTAAGTAAATCGGGACGCCCATGCGTTTAATTTTGTCGGCATGGACTTTATAGCCGGAAACACTATTTAGAATATCACAGATCCCCACCGCGTGGATTCCGGCTTGTAAGGCATGGTAGGCTGCAATCAGGCCAACATTTCCACTGCCTACGATAAAAACTCGCTCCGATGATTTTACCAGATCACGGTTTACCAGAGTCTGAAATGCACCGGCGCCGTATACTCCCGGTAAATTATTCCCCGGAAAGATCAGTGATTTTTCCCGGGCACCGGGCGAAACAACCAAACCTTTAAAATCAATGATCGAATAATTACGGTTATTGATAAAAACCCCCGCTTTCCGGTCTTTAAATATCCCCACAACCACTGCGTTTGTATAGATGGTGACATTAGGATAATTCGGCAATTCAGATTCCAATATTGTAGCAATGTCGATCCCCCGGGTGCCGGCATAGCAGTCCTCGATGGAGCCAAAAAATTTATGAGTCTGGAGCAATAATTTTCCACCCAGTTTGGCTTTATCGTCAACAAGAATCACAGAAAAACCGAGTTTCGCCAATTCAATGGTTGCCGTCAGGCCGGAAGGTCCGCCGCCGATGACCAGCACGTCGCATTTTTCAACAATTTTCCGATAATTTTCAAGAGGACGATCATCGGCAGGCAATTCCGGAAGATGGAGCAACGGATAGATTTCCATACCCTCTTTAAGAGGAGTAACACAGGATTTTAGTGGAAAACCGTCTATTATCAGGGTACAATGAGAACATTGTCCGTTTGCGCAAAACAATCCCTGGGGAGTATCGCCTTTTTTATGAATGTTAAATATCTGGATTCCGTTTGCGATCAATGCGGACGAAACAGCTTCGCCTTCAAAGCCGAATAATTTTTTACCTTTAAAAAAGAAGCCGACTTTTTTTCTATTTTCGGGAATCTCCAAAACCGGGTGTCTGCGGATTCGATCCATTATTTCCTCTCAATATTATCGGTATAGATACATGAAATAGCCTTTTTAAAACGACAAAAGATATGCCAGTTATGCATAATAATCAAATTGAGAAATATACATGAGTCCACTAGAAAAAGGTATAATTCTACAGAAAGAAACCGTTGAAACGGTTGGATTGTTTGGGCTGTGTTTTATTAACCCCCAACTTAAGTTGGGGGTTAATAGTAAGTTACGTAGGCACAGAACTG
>JAGHBC010000131.1 GCA_021161185.1 Fidelibacterota bacterium | reverse complement strand
TACCAGGACAACATTATTCCGAACTTCAACCGCCCGCATACTGTTGCTACCAACGTCAATCAGCAATGAATCGGTGATAACCGCGCCGCTGGCGTCAAAAACACCATAGCAGAATTTACCGCTGGACTCTGATACTAAAACCGTATTGGCGTCCAGGGCCCAGATATCATACACTGTGCTGCTGTTAACTTTCGTGTCCGTCCATGTCAAACCACCGTCAACTGATTTCATTAAGTAACCGGAGGAACCGCCGGCAAAAGCGGTTGTCGCATCATAAACGTGGATTGCATTAATGTGTTTGTTGGCAACCAGTGCCATCGGGCTTTCAATCGCAGTCCATGTGTCACCGCCATCGGTAGTCCTGATCAAAGTACCGTATCCACCGCCGGCAAGACCGGTATTAGCGTCGAAGAACTCACATTCATAAAGGTTTTCACTTACCTGAGTGGCATAGTTATTTGGGTAATCCCAGGTTAAACCGCCATCGATACTTGTTGCTAGCTCACCGCCGGCATAAGTGGAAAGTACAATCTTATTCTCTTCCGGAAGCGCCAGCCCCCAGAAGGATACCTGCGGCCAATCCAATAAAGGAGTAAAATTTGTTCCACCGTCAATAGTTTTCATCCACTGACCATAATATCCAAATACATATCCCGTATTAGCATCAACAAAATCAACAATATTTATTTTTTGACCGTGACCAATATTCAAAGTATCCCAACTTGCACCAGCATCAGTAGTTTTTGCAATGTAACCATCATTACCACCAATGATGATAGTATTATCATTGATGATGTCGATAGATACACCAAGTTCATAACCATAGTCAACGTTACCTATATAACTGTAAGTTTTTCCTCCGTCAGTTGACAGAAAAGTACAATAATGATAACCCACAATAGCAAAAGTGGAATCTCCGTATGCAGTTATATCATAAATACGGCTACTCATAGTACCAACCGGGAATAAAGGAGCTACTGTAACGAACGTCCAAGTCTGTCCACCGTCATGAGTGTACCAGGTTTTTCCTCCCACACCATCAGACTGAACAACGCCCACATTTTCACTACAGAAAGCTATCCCGCCATCAAGGTCATCGCCGTCAAAAGTTGAATCACTTTTTGTGAAATTGACACCGCCGTCAACCGTTTTTAAAAGTACACCGTCATTACCGGCAAAATAGACAATATCCGCGGATACTACTGCTAAATGTTTCAAGGTAACAGAAAAGTTAGCAGTATCAGCAATCATAGTCCAAGTTGCACCGCCATCAACAGTCTTGTAAATGAACCCTTTTTCTGAGGTCGCATATCCGACATTAGCATCGGCAAATTTAACATCTTCCCAGTCGTAACCGGAACCATCGGCTGCACGCATTGTAAGCCAGCTTACGCCGCCGTCAACAGTCTTTAGCACTTCACCGTCGTCCCCAACCAAAACAACGGTATTTGCATCGATAGCATTACCGGCATTTGCCTGAAAATCCATTGTCTGCTCTTTCACCACCTGCCATTGTCCGAATGCAAGCAGAGAAGTAAGCGTAACAATTACCAAAATTGTAAACAACTTCTTCATTTCATCCTCCTTCTTTACTTTGTTTCATTATAGTAACATATATTTGTGTAGTAAACACTGCCCTGATAACTATACGCTATTTTTTAAAATAATCCAAAATTAAAGCCCAATTTATTTCCGGTAATTCAATGCAATCCCGATCCGATTGATGGAGTTTGTTTCGCTTTTCGGCTCCCAAATTTCATAGTTAATATCAAACCCCAAAGTGCCAAAAACATACAACCTGTCGAATCCAAATTGAAGCGCAACTATATCAAATTTATCCGTATTCCAGTAAAACCAGGGCTCAATTATCCCCATAGTTCCTTTAAGATGGGCATTGGTAATCTGATTGATTGCAAGCTTCAAATCCGCAAAACCATTCCAGTTATGATGATCTTTATTATAGTCAAATTTCACAATGTACTCGTGGTAGTCGGATTGAATATTCTCCATCTCAAAACCGGTGGATATGCCGACTTTACTCATTAGCGGCAAATACAATACGGAACCGAATCGATGCCTCACCTCATCGTTTTCGATGGTCACGACATTATATTCGCCGGCTTTGGCCCAGTCACTAAAATCTCTATATTCATAAAACAGCTGAAACATTAAATTCGATGCAACCGGCTGGTAAAAAACATCCCCAAATATTCTATATCCGTCACGAACCCAATAACCTCTGTCATGGGGGAGAGCAGTGCTGCCGACCGTAATATCAGTATATCTTGCGCCGTAACTTCCCGACAGCTGAACTCCCAGGCCATCAATAAAAATATTTTTCCGGGCTAATTGAGCACCGAATTCATATCCTTCCTTATGATCGTTTTTACGGTTTAAAGAGCGAGGATTTTCATCACGAAAAACATGATATCCGAAGTAGGTTCTCACAAAAGCATCCTGCAGTTCCTTTACGGCGTTATATTGTCCCTCATAACTTAAATACCTTGCAAACGCCCCCGCATTAAAATTGCTGTCATCAGACTCAAATCCGAACCCGAATTTCAAATCCAGATTTCTGATTACGGTCTCACATTTTGTATAAACATCCTTTAGACCTCTTTCAATGCCGTAATCAATCTCAAAACCTAAAAGCAGATTATCTGTCAGCGAATAATTATACAGGAACCAAAGCTGCGGACCGTCATATTTTACATTGCCTTTGGTCGTATCGATATATGAAAAGTAATTGTCATAAAAATTCTTTTCCAGGGATCTGTACACATCATACTGGTCGGCGCGATTATACTGTACAGCTGCCGCAAGAGTGGATTTTTTATCCAATATCTTATGGGTATAGAAATAAAATTGATAATCTCTTTGTCTTTTGGGGTCATATACCCGGCGGAAAAAGTTTATTTTATCGAAACTGTTTGCGCTATAGTAAACAAAATCTTCCTGATACGAAATTTTGAAGAGAGCCGGATTAAAACCGATCCGGTATAAGTTCATTGGTGCCTGAATGGTGTTGCTAAAGGATTCTTTGACTATAATATCCGGGAATAGTGGATTGTTATAAGCAGATAAATAAGTTGAAAACATCAATATTCCCAATATCATACATTTTGGTTTCTTGTTTATCTTCATTCCGTATCCCTATTTATATTTTCCAAACTTAATAAATATTTCTCATTCCCAACCGCTTCCCGGATCATTGTTTCCAAATTGAGTTTAGGAACGTGAAATGCACTGTATCTACTCATGTTGATACCCCGGTGTCGGATGGTCTATAATTTCAAAGTCCACAGTAGAATTATTCGAATCGAAACCCGCTGTAACTCTCTCCAATGATTGTCCGCTATATTTAGTCAACCCGACACCGCCAAATCCCCTATCCAATTCCTTCTCAATATCCTTAATATGTGTTGCTGAAGAGGCATATTCCACACAATCAATCACAGATTCAATATCCATTCCATCCAGATAGTCCAGATCGCTCCCATCAGCAATTAGCACAACATCCATCGTTAAGCCAATCATGAAATCGAGCCTATGCCCAACTTTTATATTTTCAAGATTGGGTACATCCGGATTATCAAAATCTCCATAATCGGCGCTGTTTCTAAATTCCCAATCGGCATTAGAAAGATCAACACTTTCCGGTAGAGGGAGATTTGGTATATTCGTATGGTCCATGGCATCCTGAGCAATAACCACAAAAGTTTCGGGAGGAACGGGATATTCGCGCCCAACAAGAGGTTCACCGGGAAACTGAAAAATATATGTGACACTTTCCAACATATGCCACATCCGGCAAATCACCATACCGTCAAGATAGATCGTGTCGTTGGAGGAATTATACAATTCGATAAATTGATCGTAAAAATAGAATGAACGGTTTGGCGGACCTGCAGAATAAATTTCATTGATTTTCAGTCCCGGCTGCGCGCCTGATGCAATCGTATAAATAGTATCGGTTATAGTGTTCTCATTAATCGATGTTTCCGTGGGTGTTATTAAAGTTGAAGCGATTACCGTAACCGTATCCATAGCATTAGAATCAAGCGCCGATGTTACAATAGTGGTAGATTTAATGGTGATGAGATACTCCGCCCAGGGAATACTTTCAAAAGTAACCACGCCGCAGGAATCCGTAACGCCGCGAAAAGAGGCAATATTATAGTCATAGGTTTTAATGGTAACCGGAAGGGAGTCCAGAAAACTGTCTTCAAATTTAACATACAGGGTCAGGTTCAGCGAACCGTCAACCTG